>JBFYUA010000281.1:0-6306 GCA_041300305.1 Dehalococcoidia bacterium
ATTACGTCAGAGGAGGGAGATCGCGGATGTAAGTATATCGGGACCCCAAGGCTTTCCGCCGCCTCCAGTATCACCCAGTACTTCTCATCGTCAAGGTATTCTCCGCGCGTGTGGGAGTTTATGACCGCTCCTTTCAGCTTGAGCTTCTTCACGGCCCTTTCAAGTTCTTTGGCCGCCCCGCTGGGGTCCTGTGGGGCCAGTGATGCCAGCCCGGCAAACCGGTCAGGATATTTACTTATGGCCCCCGCAAGCAGGTCATTGCACTTGCTGGCCATGTGGGTGCCGTCTGCAGCGTTGAGCACCTGTGCGCCCGGCGAAATGTGGGACAAGACCTGGACATCCAGCTTCGCATTATCCATGGCCTGTACCCTCGCTTCCCCCAAATCTGCCAACAGGTCTACCATCCAGTCCACTTTAAACGGCGCCAGCCTGGACACAGGGTCCCACCCGTGTTCGATGTCGAGAGACTTCTCGAGTTCCACTATCTTCTTATCGGCATATTTCCCCGTCATTACCTGGCGTATCATGTCCAGTGACTCCCGCGTAATGAAATGTTCTTCAACAGCTATTTTCTTCATGTCTCATTTTTACCTTCATTTAACCTATTATGAAACGGCTTCCTGCGCAATAATCCAGGACAAAGTGCAGAATTATTACTCTGCGTGTAAAACAAGCCCCTCAACTTTTTTCACGTCATTTGCGTAATGTCTCTTGCTAATCCAGAAACAAAGCGCACCCAGAAGTGCCCCCAGTGAAGATATAAGGAGGGCCAATTTCAGCCCGTCGACACCGCCCCCCATGGAATCCGAGATAGCGCCGACTGCCCATGGCGCCCACCCGCCACCGAAAATGACCATGTAAAACACAACGCTGGCGCCGGCTACCCCTTTCAAACCTGGTGAGACGACATCCTGTGTGACCGTATTTACTACAGGTGTCGCACCCGTAACCGTCAAGCCCATTAACAGGGCGAAGACAAAACCGATACCCTTGAAGTCATAATATACTGCCAGCGCAAACAGGATTGCCGCCAATATGGAGGTGATTACCGCTACGCTCAGCTTCCCGCTGCTATTTTTCTTTTGCCACAGATCAGCCAGAATCCCGCTGGCGGGTAAACCGACAATGGCTAAAATTCCAATGGCTGCCACGGTGAGCCCGGCCTGTGCCTCGGATACTCCTTGAGCCCTCATTATGAATGCAGGTGCCCACGTAAGGTAAGCAGTTAACATGATTTGCTGCAAACCATACCCTATGTATACCCACCTGAGGGAAGGTATTTTAAACAGGCCGAATGCAGCGGAAAAAAAACCCTTGGTTTTACCCGAGGCGTCTGTTTCCTTAACCGTTTTGTAGTCCTTCATGAATAGTGCCACAATGCCAAAGATAATCCCTGGGATGGCGAATACAAAGAAAGGGGTACGCCACCCGCCATAGTTTGCCGATAACCAGCCTCCCAGGACGGCGCCAAGCGCTGTTCCTACAGGTACGGCCATATAAAACAGCCCCATCACCCGGGTCCTTAATGATGGGGGATATGCGGCTGCCACCATGGCAGTGCCACCGCCGCCATAAGCAGCTTCGCCCGCCCCCACGCCTATCCTGGGAAAAAGAACACCCCAAAACCCCTTGCCCAAACCGGTTAAAAAGGTGGCTACGCTCCAAAAAATGGCCATCAATGCAATGGACTTTTTTCTGCTCCAGCGATCGAGCAGGAAAGCGGCGGGAATCGCGAAAAACGCATAGCTGAAATAGAAAATGCTTTGTATGATCCCTACCTGGGAATCATTGAGTCCAAGGTCGATGCGCATGGGTTCCAGGACGACAGAAAAAACCTGCTTATCCATGTAATTAATGGCAAATAAAAGAAAACATATTATCAGGATGAAGTTTGCCTGAGAGCGGCTTACCGTATACTCTTTTTTTGGACTGTCTTGACTTTCATTCATAGCTTACCTCCAGCATTCCATTAATTCTGCTACCGGCCAGTTGGTGTGAAGCAAATAGCCATATGAGGATATTATAAAGCGGAGAGTAATCAGTCTTCTTCTAGAACAAGCCCCTCAACTTTTTTCATGTCAGCCACGTAATGTCTCTTACTCAGCCAGTAGCAAATCGCGGCAAGTATACCACCCAGTGAAGCTATTATCAGGCCCAATTTCAACCCGGTGACGCCACCTCCCAGAGAATCCGAGATAGCGCCAATCGCCCAGGGCGCCCATCCGCCGCCGAAAACGACCATATAAAATGCAACTCCGGCAGCAGCAACTCCTTTCAAAGCCGGTGAAACGACGTCCTGGGAAACGGTATTCACTATTGGGGCAGCCATAACACCGAGAAACCCAAATAGAAAGCCGAAGACCAATCCAATGCCCTTAAAGTCATAATATACTGCCAGGGCGAACATGATAGTCGCAATCGCAGCTGAGATCAAGGCTAAGTACATACGCCCGCAGTTATTTTTCTTTTGCCAGAGATCTGCCAACAGCCCACCGACCGGGATGCTGATAATAGACATCAGGCCAATTCCCGCTGTAAGAAGTCCTGCCTGGGCCTCGGACACACTTTGCGCCCGCATTATGAATGCAGGTCCCCACGTAATGAAAGAAACCAGCATAATTTGCTGAATACCATAGCCTATGTACACCCACCTGAGGGAAGGTATTTTAAATAAATTAACAGCAGAAGAGAAAAACCCTTTGGTTTTGCCTGAGACATCGGTTTCCTTGACCGTTTTATAGTCTTTCAGGAAGAGAGCGACTATACCGAAAATAATCCCGGGGATGGCGAAAACAAAGAAGGGAGTGCGCCACCCGCCGTAATTTGCGGATAGCCAGCCTCCCAGGATGGCGCCCAATGCTGTTCCCAACGGGACTGCCATATAAAACAGCCCCATCACCCGGCTCCTTGATTCCTTGGGATATGCAGCGCCCACCATCGCGGTGCCACCAGCGCCAAAAGCAGCTTCGCCGATGGCCACTCCTATTCTGGGGAAAAGAACTCCCAAAAAACCCCTCCCCAAGCCGGTCAAATAGGTGGCTACACTCCAAAAAATGGCCATCAATGCGATCGACTTTTTTCTACTCCAGCGGTCGAGCAGGAAAGCGGCGGGGATGGCAAAAATTGCCATGCTGAAATAGAAGATGCTTTGCATGATCCCGACCTGGGAATCATTAAGTCCCAGTTCGATGCGCATTGGCTCCAGGACAACAGAAAAAACCTGCTTGTCCATGTAGTTGATGGCAAACAGAATAAAACAAATTATTAGGATGAAGTTTGCCTGAGCTCGGCTTACCTTGTATTCCTTCTTTGAAGTGTCTTGATTACCATTCATACCTTATCTCCAACATTCCATTAATTCTGCTACCGGCCAGTGGGTGAGCAGTTCGTAGCCATCCTTAGTTACAGCAACCATTTCCTCAAGGCGGACTCCGTCCCTGCCACCCTTTTTGCCCGTCCAGGTTTCCAGGGCAAAGACCATGCCTTCCTCAAGTGTTTCGGTCTTGAGCTGGTTGAGTATATGATGGACGAAGGGATCTTCATGTAAACCTAAGCCAAGGCCATGCCCGATGGCATAACCGCCGACATCCAGCCAATCCTCATAGCCCCAGTACTGTGGTGAGTTCGGCCAGTTCTTGGATATGTCCCAGGTGGTATTCCCAGGTTTAACCCCGGCCATCCCCGCATACATCATGGCGCGGCATTCTTCGTATATCGCCTTCTGTTCCGCAGTCGCCCTGCCGCAGCAAAAAGTGCGGTAATAACATGATTTATATCCGTTGAAGGAGTTACCGTTAATATCGACAACTACCAGGTCGCCCGGCTGCACGAGGCGGTCCGTAAAGTCTATGCGTAAAGGGTTGGTCAGCGGGCCCGATACGCAGACGAACTCCATGGTTTCATCGGCGCCCAGCGAATAAAGTTTTTTCATTCCAATGCCGACCAGTTCGCACTCAGCGACGCCGGGCCTTATGGCATCGGCGATATCGGCAAATGCCGCGTCGGCCATGGCGCAGGCTATCCTGATACATGCGATTTCATCCTGGCTCTTTATCTTCCTTGCTTCCATCATGGCAGTCTTGGCGTCAACGACCTTGATATTCACATCCTTAAAGGCCTCGGCTATCAGCAACTGTGACGTAGTGCCGTCGATACCGAGGGTCTCTTTCCGTATGCCGTGCTCATCCATAATCCTGGCGACTTCACTTACCCAGCCACCCACTGCTTGTTTCGTCGTTGCCGTCTTGACTATGCCCTTGGGGGTGTAGATTTTTCCCTTTAGCCAGGGCATTTCCTCACGCAGGCGGTAAATTGAGAAACTGGGTCCGCCGTACACGTGCGGATCGCCATTTATGGGCAATATGACGCACATCTGTTCAACCCACCTCAGGGGAATTGTGACGTAGTTACCCGAGATGTACCTGATGTTCCAGGCGTCCCAGGTAATCAGGCAGCCTATGCCGGCCTTGGCCATCTGCTCTTTAGTCCTTTTCAACCTGTATTCCCGCATCCGGGGATAATCGATCCTATCCTCCCTGTCCGTATTCATTCTGCCAAAAGTCATAGCACCCTCCTTAAAATTATTATTTCCGACTTTATCGTTAACTAACTATGTTGCTATTTGGATTTTCCGGTAGCCGCTTTCCTGCGTTTCTTGGCATACTCCTCGAACACAGCGGTTTCCTTTTCCATCCTTGCACGTAACTTATCCGGATCTGAAATATCTACCTCCCGGTCTGTTATCGCCCAGAAGGGAAGGGGTTCACCGGGCGGGCAGCCCGGCACATATATCCCCTCGCTTGCGTACTTCCTCAGGCAATCTCCCATGAGGATCAGGTCTTTGCCTCTCTTCAAACCGGCGGGGAGTTTTTTCTTGCGTCCGCAGGCAATTGAGATGCCGGCATTTTTGTCGTACTCGCCCATGGCCTTCAGCTTCTCCATGGTGAAGGCCAGCAACCCCTGGCAGCTGCTGCACGCGTCCTCCGCACGTATATCGTATTCTGAAAATGCGCCGAACCCTTCCAGGTAAGGAAGCCACATCTGTTTGAAGACGTCCTTGATCTTCTGACCGCGGATTTCGATCAATTTCTCATCAAATGTGCCCAATCCCCTCTCTTTGGCAGCTTTAAAATACGGCACTCTATTAATATCCAAGCCAACCATGCGGCAGGCTGTGGCATCCAGTGCGACGGGGTCTTTGCTGGCCACGATGCAGCCCATATTTATGGGAGAAGTGTGGTGCGGGCCAAAGCCTTCGGCCGGCCGGATCAGGTCGGCGATGGAGATGTCGGCTTTCACCACCGACCACAGGTCCATCATGGCGGCGGCCAGGTCGGTGAAATGCATGACGGCATGTACTTTATCCTGGACGACCCCTTTGATGTTTTTCAGGGCACAGGTAAACACCATGCTGACGTGCGACTTGAAAATCGGCAGGTTGACGATGTGGTCAGCTTCTACCAGGAACCTGGGTAGCAGCACCCTGTTTATATCGGACCTGGCATCACGAATGGCAAAATCGATCAGGTCCTTATCACTCTTAATATCTATTATTCTATCGATGCCGGCATCTTCAGCCGCCTTGTATATACCGCTGACTCTCAGCGATTCCATGGTGTCACACCCGATGGCAGCAGCCTCGGCCAGTATGATCTGCTTGGGCTGCGCCTTACGCAGCACTTTAATCACGGCTGCCACGAGAGCAGGGCTGGTGTTTACGCTTGTTTCGGCCGGGAATGGGTGCCCCGCATTCGGTTTCAAAACTATGGTAGAATTCGGCTTTATCAGCGTACTCAAACCGCCCAGGTGGGCAATTGCCTCCTCAACCATAGCTTCTTCCTGGGTACCTTTGACAATAGCCACTATTGATTTACTCATATTTGTTCCTCCTTGAATCTCATCATTAGTATTTGAAATAAAGCAAGCAATGAATCCGACATATTGCTTCAATTGATTGACCGGTTAATAATATTGCATGAACGGAGAGCTTAATGTCAGTCGATTGACTATTTGTATGTCCGCACTTGTCCTACAACTCGTGAAACCCTTTAACCTACGTGTTGAATAGGAGTACGACTGAACAAGGACTCTCCAGTAATGCCGTCACTCTCAAAGCCAGGGAGACCGAGCCCGGCGTCAAATAATCAGGCGTTGTCGCTGTGACGGAAGCTGGCAGTGTCGGTCACATACTGGATTACCCAATCGCGGCCGGTTTGGGGCGGATGATGTTCAATTTCGTTGCGCACCAGGGTCAGCGACTTTGAAGGGCACTTGTAAGCGCAAACGCCGCAGCCAATGCACAGGTCA
>JBFYUA010000004.1:0-20831 GCA_041300305.1 Dehalococcoidia bacterium
GTTGTCCTCGCCCAGGAGCGGCGCTGCCTTGCGGCAGTGAGGCGGCGTGGCGCTCAGCCGGACAGGGTTGCCGTCTGCCCTTCCCAGGCCCGGGACGGGGTGCCCCGGCCCTGTGAAAAAACCACGTCCGTTCAGATGAGGGTCGCTGGCCAGGTCCCGGGCGTCGTTGACCGCCGACGCCGGCACGCCGGCGGACTGCAGCTTCTCCATCGCCTCACGCGGGGTGTAATTTTCTGTCCATTTTTCAATCACTGCGTCCAGTTCACCGGCATGCTGAAGACGCGACTGGATAGAGGCGAATTTATCCTGAGGAGCTAACCGGGGCTGCCCGATGACGTTACAGAGCGATTGCCACTCGTTTTCCGAGAAGACTGCGATAACGCACCAGCGGTCCTCACCCCGGCAGCGGTAGCAGCCGTGAGGCGCGGCCTGCCCCCACTCGGCCCTGTTCCCCGCAGGTCCCGCTGCGCGGCCGTTGACGGAATAGTCCAGCAGCGCCGGGCCCAGCGTGCTGCAGGCGGCCTCAAGCTCGGAAATATCGGCGTATGCTCCCTGCCCCGTCGTATCCCTGCGCTTCAAGGCCGCAAGGGCTGCCAGCGCCGCGTGAAGGCCTGAAATGTGGTCGGCATAGGCGAAGCCGATGCCTTCCGGCCGGCCGTCGTCATAAGAGGTCAGGTAAGTGAGGCCGGAGAATGCCTGTACGGTGGCGCCCAGGGCGGCATAGTTGCGCCAGGGGCCGCTCTGCCCGAAACCGGACAGGCTGACCATGACTATATCGGGCTTGACCCGCTTCAAATCGTCGTAGCCCAGGCCCCAGCTTTGCATCACGCGCGGGGTGAAATTCTCCATTACCAGGTCGCATTTTGCCGCAAGTTCAAGCGCAAGTTGCCGCGCCTCAGGACGGCCCAAATCAAGCGTGATGCCCAGCTTATTGCGGTTCCAGGTATTGAAATAGCCTGTATCATTCTGCCCGGCGCCCGTGGCTGTTAGCTTCGACTGCACCTTGATGACCTCCGCCCCGAAGTCGGCCAGCAGGCGGGTGGCATAGGGCCCGGCCAGCATCCAGGTGAAGTCCAGCACCCTTATCCCACGTAGGGGCGTACCTTCAGGTGCGCCCGCATTTTCGGGCGGGTTTAAAAACCCTTCACTGCAGATTGCTTCGCCGCTGCGCGCCTCGCAATGACGTTTTTGATAACGCAGGGGCGTACCTTCAGGTGCACCCGCATCCGCAAAATTGATGGCCGGACGCGGCGCTCTGAACCCTCCCGGCTTCAGCGGATGCTGCGCCTGAACAAAATAACCGCGCTCCCGTAGCTGTTCGTTTTCCATCACGTCCTCAATTGAGTCGACCGCCGCCCAGGGGAAGCGCATGTCCTGTCCCAACCTGAAGACATCCTCTCTATCCTGCAGGCAGGTCCAGGAGTTTATGGCCTCCTGCGCCTCCCCGGTATGCTGCCGCCGGTAGTCCTCGTCACGCCAGGCGGGACCCTCCAAAGCGGCGGCCAGGCCCCGGCTGCCGAGCAGCTCAACCAGAGTGTCCCAGTCGCGTCCCAAGGTCAGCAGCACGTGGCCATCGCGGCAGGGGAAGATGTCGGACGCTGCGTTCCACTGCAGGCTGCCCTGCCTGACCGCCACTGCATTTCCATAGAAATACTGCACCATCACATGCTCCAGCGCGGCCGCGGTGGCTTCCTGCAGCGAGACGTCGATATGCTGCCCCAGGCCCGTCAGTTCCCTGCAGCGCAGTGCCAGCAGTATGCCGCAGGCGGCAAAGAGCGAAGCTGTGTAGCAGGGCTGGCCGCCGTACGGCTTGAGCGGGGGCCTGCCGGGCCGGCCGCAAACATACATCTGTCCGCCGCAGGCCGCGGCTATGAGCGGGGAGGATTTATACCGGGCGTACGGGCCCGACTGGCCGAAGCCGGTCACGGACGCCACCAACAGGCCGGGATTGACCCCGGAAAGCCCGCTGTAGCCCAGGCCGATGCCCTCAAGGTAGCCCGGCGCGAATGACTCTATCAGCGCGTCACTTGTTGCAGCTAAATCCAGGAGCTTTTGCCTGTCATTGGCTCTTTCCAGATCCAGCGTAATACTGGATTTCCCTGCATTGTGGTACCAGAAGGAAAGGCTGCTATCCGGGCCGGTTTGACCATCTATAAAGGGGCCTGCCTGCCGCGAGGGACAGCCGCCCGGGGGTTCGACTTTAACGACTTCGGCGCCCAGGTCCGCCAGCAGCTTTGAGCAAAAGGCGGCCTCCGCGCCGGCCAGGTCAACGACACGCAGGCCGGACAGGGGAGCGGTATATGCGGAAGTGGATGACACAGGATAATTATGTCATTGCGAGCGGAGCGAAGCAATCTTTCCGTTGATAACGTATTGCCCTTGGATTGCTTCGTCGCTGCGCTCCTCGCAATGACAGGTTAAAGGGGCTCCTCGCAATGACAACCCTGATAACGTAGGGGCGTACCTTCAGGTGCGCCCGGCTTCGGGCGGGTTTTTAAACCCGCCCCTACATATGTTCAGTCAGACGAGGGCAGCGCCTTGGGTTTCTGCAGCTCCATTTCCTTGCCGCAGCATTGGACGGCGCCTTCGCCGGCCTTTGTGCAGAGCACCTCACTGCCGCAGGCTTCGCACTTGAATCTTTTACCAAGCTGGTTTGCCATAATGTCTCTCCCTTAAAAGGCTGAATTCTTTACTTTTTCTGTTCCATCGGCTGGCCGCAGCACACGAGCTGGCCGTTGCCGCCCTTGGTCACGATGAACTCGGAACCGCATTTGCCGCAGGAATATTTCTTGCCAATCTGGTTTGCCATGGTTAAATACCTCCAAGGGTTAATTTTAATCTCACGCCAGGCCGTTTGCAAAACCGTATCACAGTTCCATCTCGTGAAAATCTTCGGCCACGGTTAAAGGCACAGCGGTCATTTTCTGCACGTCTTCCGCGCTGATGCCGGGTATGGCCTCCCTGAGCAACAGTCCCTTCGGCGTGACCTCTATGAGGGCGTAGTTGGTAACGATAACATCCACACAGGCCCTGGCCGTCAGCGGGTAGGTGCAGTCCGCAAGTATCTTGGGCTCGCCGGACGGAGTGAAGTGCTCCATGGCCACGACGAGCTTTTTTGCTCCCACGGCCAGGTCCATCGAACCGCCGATATTGCCCGTTTTGCCCAGGCCGCGGGCGGGGTTGTTCCATCCTGCCAGGTCGCCTTTAGCCGAAACCTGCAGGGCGCCCAGCACGGCCACATCCATGCGGCCGCCTCGTATCATGGCGAAGGAGGTCTCAATGTTAAAATAGGCCGTGCCCGGCATCCCGCATACAAACTGGCAACTGGCATTTATACGGTCCTGGTCAATCTCGTCATCTTCCGCCAGGGCGCCGCACTTGAGCATGCCGATCTCCGACTGGATGATGATGTCCCGGCCTTCAATCCAGTTGGACACCAGGGTGGGGATGCCGATGCCCAGGTTAACGTAGGAGCCGTCCTCCAGCATATTGGCGATGCGCAGGGCGATCATTTCCCTCTCCAGCGGCGGCGTCTCGGGCACTGTTACTTTCATTATCTTGCTCATCATGTTCCTCCTATACTGCCGCCGCAGAGAATTCCGGCCTGCCTGTTTCGACCACCCGCTTCACAAATATGCCGGGTGTGTGTATGAAATTGGGGTCGAGTTCCCCTGTTTCAACCAGCGTCTCCACCTCGGCAATGGTTATTTTACCGGCCATGGCCATGGCGTTGTTATAATTCTGCGCCGTGAAGCGGTAGACCAGGTTGCCTTCATGGTCGCCTTTCCAGGCATGCACAAAGGCGAAATCGACGGGCAGGGCCGTCTCCAGCAGGTATTCCGTGCCGTTGAATACCCTGACCTCCTTGCCCTCTGCCACAACAGTGCCGACGCCCGCAGCGGTGTAAAAGGCAGGTATCCCGGCGCCTGCGCAGCGCAATTTTTCCACAAAGGTGCCGATGGGATAAATCTCAAGCTCAATTTGGCCCTTTCTGACCGCCTGCTCGAAAGGATGCTGGGCGCCTTTGCTCGCGGAGCGGGGGAAGGGATAGTTGCAGATGGCCCTCTTTATCTGGCCGTTGGTGACCAGCTCAAGCATTTCCTCGTTGCCGGTGCCGACCTGCTGCACTACCACCGTCAGGTCCTTGACTCCTTTATTGGCCAGCGCCCTGGTCAGGGCGGTCGGCTTGCCCGCCGTGAAGAAGCTCCCGAAGGCGATCACGGCGCCGTCAAATACATCTTCAATGGCCGCCGCGGGGGAGGCATATACTTTGTCCATTCTTTTTCTCCTAAAATGATTTACCTGCGAGTTATCACCTTTGATTCAAGTCCCCCCTGAGTCTACAGTCATTTTTTTCATCGAATTGACCAGCGTCATATAGAACTCGGAGTTATTGACCGGCGGCACCGTTGCCTGTTCCCTGCTTTTCAATTCCAGCAAACCCATGGAACAATAGCTGATGCACAGGCCGCAACCTATGCACTTTTCCCGGTTGAAAACGATTTCGTTGCCTGCAGTCGTCAGCGCTCCCATCTGGCACCTTTCCACGCAGGCGCCGCAGGCCGTGCAATTAGCGCTGTCGAACTCAACCACGAAACTGGACGGAGATACATTGTACGGTTTCCTGGATTTCTTCAGGTTCTGCAGGAACCCACAGTGGCAGATACAGCAGTTGCACAACCCGTCGATATATTTCCCGGTATTGCTGGCGCAATGCACCATGCCTGCCTTCTCGGTCATGTCGAGTATCCTGAATGCCTCCTCGTTTGATATGCTTCTCGCGAAACCCCGCTTGATGTAATTGTGGGCCTGCGGGCCGAAGGTCATGCAGACTTCCTTCGGCTTGTTACAGGGAGCGGAGGTAAGAGCCTGGACCTGGTTGCAGAAACAGGTACCAACGGCTATGTAGTCCGCTTTCTTCACGTACAGTGAAATATTGTCGTAGGGCTGTATGGACTGGCTGCCCGTAATTTCCTTCTCGACCGCCAGCGTCCTGAAAAAGGGAAAACGCCATACTCCTTCGACCTCAAAGTCCGGTAAACAGTTTACTGTTTTTCTGTAGTCCTCAAACAGCCGGGCTACTTTTTTCCTGTGCTCATCCACCTGGCCGGGCAGGAAAACGATCTCCATCAAGCCAGGTATTAGTGTATTGATATTATAGTACTTCTCTCCCGTCCTCATCTCCGCGCAGTGCAGTTGGCCCGTGTCAGCCATGCGCTCCAGCTTCTTACCCAGTTCCGACACGTCGCTGAAACCTAAGGTCTGCGCCAGCCCCGCCACCGAGAACGGTGTCTGCGGCAGTCCGCATAGGAATTCGGCTTCGTCCTCCCTGTAAAGCTCCTCCATCAGCAGCGAGAGCTCCTCGCATTTAACCAGGGGGATGGCGCTACCTTTGGCCTTCAATACTTCGATCAACCGATCATACGCTGTCATACTATTTAGCTTTTTCCAGAGCGTTTATCAGCGGGAGCAGTTCCGAATTGTAGTAAGATTCGGCGCCGTATGTATCCAGTATCTCCTGCTTCTGTGTTTTATATTGTGCCGCTTTTTGCGGACTCCTGACCGCGCTGGCCCTTTCCAGGACAGTAAGCCTGATAAGGTCCTGCTCCGGGTACCTGGCTATCACACCATCCAGCAGGCTGATTGTCTTGCCTATGTCCTGCTTCTGGAACGCTGCCAGGCCTGCGTACATCTGGTATTCGGAATTGGACGGGGTAATGGTGAAAGCTCTCTGAGCATAATCTGCGAATATGTCAGTCATGGAGAGCCTGAACGCCTTATAAGCAACCAGGAACTGTACATTGGCATCTTCCTTGTATTGCTGCGCCAGTTCGGTGAAGGCCTTGAGTTTCTCATTTTTGCTGATGAGGCGATTCTCTATCTGCGCCGCCTTTTCCACAACAGGCTCAATAGGTACGGCCGGCATGAAAAGCTCGGGCTGTTTGGAGAAGTCATCGTAGAAGTGGTAGATGTTCTGGCGAGCCGCATAGTATGGCCCGACCGCCATGTAGAAGCCGTCGCTCTTCGTATCGAAAATCATCATCTGCGAGGCCATCCAGTTGCATACCGGGAATTTTGTGCCGCTCCAGGAATAATCTGAACCGTCAGGCCCGGCCTGGGCACGGACAAAGTTTGCTACATCTTCAATTGTATACTCAGCCTTCTTGGGAAATACGGAGGCCACCGCTTCACGGTCGATATTGATGTTATTTATGCTTCGCGACGGTTTCTGTTGCACGGCCAATTTGGGGTCATAGATGCGGTTGAAGTTCCACAGAATGACATCCTTTAACTCATTCTTAGCCCAGGCTGTGGGGGTAAGCTCGACCACGGCACCACGGCCTGCATCCAGGTCGCTCCACACGCAGCCGTAAGCGGCGATGACGTGATATTTATCGAAATAAGGGTAGATTTCGTCCAATGTGGAGCACTCTTCCATGACCATGCGTATAAGGTAAGGAAGGCTGAAACCACTTGGATTTGGGCTGGTAATTCGCAGGGTCTCCTCACCAAAACTCAACCCCTCGTCGCTGTACCCGGTTTCCACGCCCATATAGAGAGGTTGGTCCATATGTGTAACGGCATTTTTCCCCGTGGCTTTCTGCCGTACCACAACGGTCATCCTGGCCAATTCCTCACCACCAAAGCCAGCCGTATCGTTATTGCGCCCCTGGATGATCGAGCCGTCTTTTCCCCTCATCAGCACACCGGTACAATCCATGCCCATGCCTATATCGTAAAACAGGCAGCATGATATGACCGAGTCATATGGCACCCCGGAACCATCGGCCACACCTTTCATCTCATCCTGGTATCTCTGCGGTAGAGTGCCTGCCATTTGCCTGGCCTGGAATTTAACAACCGCGATAAGTGCAGGATAAGGTATGCCCATCTCATCCGCGTTCCATTTTAATATTTTATCTGAGGCGTCCATCCACTTCACAATCTCAGGGCGCAGAAGCACACCATACTGAAGACCCATTTCGTAATAGTCACCAGTTACCTCAAGCATGGGAACTAAGCCGGGATAACGGTATATCGTGCCCTCATGGAAAGTCGATTTAACACCTGATGTTGTGACCTGCTTATCATAAGCCGCTTCTTTGATATTGCCAGGGAAAGTTGCCAGGTCCGCGACATAGACGGCCAGGCAGATAATTATCAAAGCTACCAAGCCCAGGACGATCCATAATATTGTCCGTTTAGTCTGCTTCTTCATCTAATTTTTCCTCCAGCTACCCCTTTTATTATGGGATCACCTTCTCATCTTTGAACCGTGATATGTCTTCCCAGCTATAGCCAAGCTCCTGCAGTATCTCCTCGGTATGCTGGCTGTACTCCGGAGCGCAGGTTGGGGTTTTGTAAGGTGACTTACTCAACTGGATTGGGCAGGCTATGCCCCTCACCTTGCCATGGATGGGATGCTCGTATTCCATGATGTAATTGTTTTCCAGCACGCAGGGGTCTTTAGTAGCCTCAAGCGCGGTTTGAGCAGGCCCCCAGGCCATAGCAGCTTCGGTGAAGAGAGGCCCCCACTCGTCCCTGGTCTTCGTAATAAATATCTTGTCGAGCTCGGCGATCAATTCCACGCTGTTCTTCATCCTGCGACCATGGCTGGAGAACCTTTCATCGGTCTCAAAGTCCGGCCTGCCCAGCACCCTGCAGATAGCCGGCCAGTATTTATCGCTCTGCAACATCTCGAAGTGAAACCACTTGCCGTCCTTGCATTCGTAGCTGTTGCCGAAGGCGTTGGTCATGGACTTCCGGGATTCACGCGGGTATTCCATGTTGTAGGTCATGACCACCTGGATGTCCACTCCGTTAACCCATATGCCGGTCCCAAGCAGTGAAACATCCACACGCTGGCCGATGCCGGTTTTCTCCCTGTTATAAAGAGCGAGCATGATGCCGCCGAAAGCAAACATCCCCGTGGTATGGTCGCCCATGGAACCAAGTTCCTGTACCGATGGCGTTCCGGGCTCGCCAAGACGGGCCTCTATGCCCGCCCTGGCCCAATAGGCAAGGCTGTCGAAGGCCGGCCACTCGGTGCCCGGACCTTTGGGGCCGAACCCTGTGATCTGCCCGTATATCAGCCTGGTATTTATCTTGCTCAGTGTCTCGTAGTCCAGGTCGGCCCTTTTCAACGTGCCCGGCCGGAGATTGGCTATGAAAATATCAGCTTTCTGAACCAGTTTATGCACGACCTTCCTGCTCTCTGCTTTCTTCAGGTCCAGCGCGATGATGCGCTTGCTCCTATTGACCAGTTCCCAGAACCAGTTGAACTCGGTAACAGGCGCATTGCCCGACTGGATGAGCATGCGGGCCGGATCACCTTCTATCGGTTCCACCCGGATGACGTCGGCTCCCCATTCCGCCATCCACATGCCGCAACTGGGCCCTGCCGCCCAGGTGGAAACCTCTACTACTTTTAAACCCTCCAGGGGATAGTCCATCTATTTCCTCCTATGCCAATTCTTCTAAAGACCCAGCAGTGCCTTGGCGTTAAGCCCCAGCCATTTCTCCTTGACCTTGTCCTTGAGCGGCAGGGCCTTGAGCTCATCGATGCAGCGCTGCCAGGGTATCATGTCATCGGTGGCAAAGAGCACCCTGTCCTGCAGCAGGCTGTTGCCGTATATCATAAGGGGGTCCCAGCCGGTGCCGGGGGTGCCGATATATTTGGGGGCTACCGCGCCTATTTCGATATAGACGTTCTTGTGCTTCCAGGCCACCGCCACCAGCTCGTTTACCCAGGGCCAGCCGCCGTGGTTCCCCACGATCTTAAGGTCGGGGAAATCGCAGGCGATATGGTCAATGTAAATGGGACGGCTGAAATCGATGCTGCGGTCGATGGTGAAATTGATTGAAGAATGGATGGTCACGGGTATGCCCAGCTCCTGGCACTTGGCATAGACGGGGTACAGCCTCCTGTCATTGGGATACATGCGCTGCGCCCAGGTCTGGAAGTTGACTCCGCTGAAGCCCCTCTCCCTGACCTCCCGCTCGACCACTTTGACCATGTCATCGTCTTCCAGGGCATTGACGGTCAGGTAGTACCGCGGGAACTTCTTGGGATATTTCCTGGCGATGTTGTAGGTGGCATCATTCAGCTTCCTGTAATCCCCTAACGCCCACTCAGCCTGCAATACGGCACAGTCGACCCCGGCAGCATCCATGGCCCTGACCATGCTCTCAGCGGTCACATCATACATGGCAGCTACTTCATAGGCTGACTCCGCATAGCCCCGCATAAAGCTGGTCGTGAATAAACGTTTGGCTTCCTCAACATCGTCAACCCATTCACGTATAGGCACGGTGACGCGAAAATCAATAATCATTTTTATTTTCTCCCGGTTTTATTTCTTCTTGGTCCTGTCGAGAGCTGCTTTGGCCCGCAGGGACGCTTCCATGCCGGTCAGGGTCAACACCACGTCGTGGGCCTCGAGCTCCATCTGCTGCTCGTAGTCCTGGTAGGTGCCGTAGTTGAGCTGCTTCTTGGCCAGCTTGATCGACAGGGTCGAGTTGGCCGCGATCTTTTTGGCCAGGGCCATGGCGGTTTTATCCAGGTCTTCAAGGGGCACGACCTGGTTGACCAGCCCCCACTGCTCGGCGGTGCGGGCGTCTATCCTCTCGTTGGAGAAGATCATCCACTTGGCCCGCCCGATGCCCACCAGCAAAGGCAGCAGCTTGGTGCCGGCGTTGGTCACACCCGCACCCACGTTGGTCTCGGGGAAGCCAAATTTGGCGCCCTCGGCAGCGATGCGGATATCGGCGCTCATGGCCCACTCGCAGCCGGCGCCCAGCGCATAGCCATGCACGGCTGCCACAATGCATTTCTCCATGTTGAGCATGATGCGCGTGGTATCCTGCAATACCTCGACATGCCTGAGCAGGTCCTCGACTGCTATGCCGAAGGGGCTCTCCGAGAGGTCGTCCCCGGCGCAAAAGGCACGTCCCTCGCCTTTGAGGATGACCCCCTTCACGCTTGTATCCAGCGCAACTTCGGCCAGCGCCTGGTGCAGGTCGTGGGTAAGCTGCATATTAATGGCGTTGAGCACCTTGGGGCGGTTCAATTTAATTATTGCTATCTCATCTATTTTTTCGTACAGTACAGTTTCCAGTTGCATTGTCAATCCTCCGGTTCACTTATTTCAATTTCCAGGCGGGCGGCCGCTTCTCAAAGAAAGCTGTAATGCCTTCCCTGGTATCGTCCATCTTGAGGATGGGGCCGGTGATGGATTTGAACAGGCTCAGGCTGTCATCCAGCGACATGTAGCGGGTCCGCCTGTTAAGCTCTTTGCAGGCCCACAGGGCTACCGGTCCATTGCCGCATATCTTTGTAGCGATTGCCTGGGCTGTCGGCATAAGGTCCGTGGGCGGGACCAGGCGGCTGACCAGCCCGATGCGGTAAGCCTCCTGGGCGCTCAACCTGTCGCCGGTCATCAGCACCTCCATGGCCGTGGAGGCGGGTATCATACGGGAGAGCATGATGGAAGCATAAGCGTCCACGGTGTTGAGTTTCTGGTCGGGCGTGCCCAGCGAAGCCTTCTCCGAAGCGATCCTGATATCGCAGCACAGGGCCAGCGTGAAGCCTGCGCCCAGGCAGTAGCCGTTGACCGCCGCGATGAGGGGCTTCTTGATGTTGGCCAATTGCCAGTCGTAATCGGCCTCCCAGTTAACCCCGGCATCGATATGTTCCGTGTCTGTCAGGTCGGCGCCCGCGCAAAACGACCGTTCCCCCGTGCCCGTGATTATACCTGCATAGAGGTCATTGTCACTATCGTAATCGTGCAGCGCCCTGATAAGCTGCCGGCTTAACTCGACGCTCATGGTGTTGAGCGGTGGCCGGTTAAGTGTAATATACGCGATATGTTCCTTCTTCTCGTATATGAGAATAGGCATCGTTTTCTCCTTGCCGCGCAGGCGGCGCCCGAATTTATCTCACTGACTGTGCAGGGACGCACCTCCGGGTGCGCCCGCCCCCAAAAATGTCATTGCGAGGCCGCCGCAGCGGCCGCGGCAATCTGTCCCGTCCCTACGTTCAATAACGTTACAGTATGACCTTCTTGTCTTTGAAAGCGCCGATGTCCTCCCAGGTGTAGCCCATTTCGAGCAGTACCTCTTCCGTGTGCTGTCCGAACTCCGGCGCTCCGTAGGGGGTTCGTTCCGGCGTGCCCTTGAGCTGGAGAGGGCAGCGGATGCCCTTGAGCTTGCCGTAGCTGAAATGTTCATACTCGATAATATAGCCGTTCTCCAGCGCCACCGGGTCCCTGATGACCTCGGTGGGGGTCTGCGCAGGGGCCCAGATAAGGCCGTTTTCTTCGAATTTAGCCGCCCAGTAGTTGCGCGGCTGCCTGGCGAATTCGACGTCCAGCATCTTGATGATAGCCGCGCTGTTCTTACACCTGTCGGCATGTGTCGGGTATTTGCCCTCCCAGTCAGGCTTGCCCAACGATTGGCATACACCCGGCCAGAAGCGGTCGGTCTGCAGCATCTGGAACATGAACCACTTGTCGTCCCCGGCCGCATAGGTAGTATAGAGCGGGTTGCCCTGGGTCAGCCGGGACTGCCTGCCCATTTCCATGTCGTAGACCAGCGCACCCTGTATGTCAACGCCGGCTACCCACATGCCGTTGCCGTAAAGCGAGCATTCCACAAGTTGCCCCTTGCCGTTCTTTTCCCGGGCATACAGGGCAAGTGAAATAGCGCCCAGCGCAAATACCCCGGTGGTGTGGTCGCCCATGGCGCCCCGCAGAGGGACGGCCGGCGTGCCCGGTTCGCCCATGGTGGACATGATGCCGGAGCGGGTCCAGAAAGCAGTTTCATCAAAGGCCGGCCAGTCGG
The DNA here is from genome assembly GCA_041300305.1 of Dehalococcoidia bacterium. Classification (GTDB taxonomy): domain Bacteria; phylum Chloroflexota; class Dehalococcoidia; order GIF9; family UBA5629; genus CAIMUM01. The sequence continues at coordinate 11,842 of JBFYUA010000004.1, forward strand.
CGCCGGGCCCTTTGGAACCGTAGCCGGTGATATTGCAGTAAACCAGGCGCGGGTTGATCTTATTCAGCGTATCATAGTCCAATTTGGCCCTTTTAAGCGTGGCCGGCCTGAGGTTAGCCAAAAATACGTCCGCCCCTGCAATCATTTTGTGCATGATCGTGCGGCTCTCCTCCTGCTTGAGGTCCAGCGTTATGCACCTCTTGCTGCGGTTGGCCATTTCCCACATCCAGTTGTAGGTATTGGCCAGCTCAGCGGGCAATACGCCGGATCCCATGATGCCGCGCAGGGGATCGCCTTCGACCGGCTCCACCCTCACCACGTCCGCGCCATGCTCGCCCAGCCACATGCCGCAGGTAGGCCCCGCAAACCATGTTGACAGTTCCACCACTTTAATCCCATCCAGTGCTGATGCCATATATGCACCTCCTGTTTAATATTTTTCCTCTGCAATTATTTCCCGCCGGGACCACGGGCACACCCGGATTCAACCCGGTCCGGCCGAATTTTCACAACAGGCTGGCGAGCCGCGGAAGCCGTAACGGCAGTTGTATGCCGTTACAGCTTCCGGACCGGCCACGAAATCTATCAGTGTTACGTTAAGATACCTGTGCAGGTACCCTACATTGAGAGCTTTTCTTCGGCCTCGGCCAGCGTGGCATCGGCAACCTTCTGCAGGTTCGCACTAAGGTCCTGGCCCTTTCCCTTGAGATAAGCCTTGCGGCTGAAGTAGTAGATTACGCCGATGACCAATACACCTAACCATAGTATGACGGTCCAGGGTGTCTGGGTAGGGTTGCCCTCTTTGTCCATCATGTCCAGGACAATGCCCATCAGCAGGATGAAGCCCGAGGTAATGGCCGTCCCCAGGAAGGTGACCCAGCGCCAGAACGGGTTGAACTTGAAGATGGATTTCTTGTAAAGTTCGGGGAGCTTTTTGGGTATGCGCAGGACGCAATAGGCGGATACTATCTGTATCAGCATCAGTGCCAGTACCGCCGCCAGCGCATATTTATCGATGGTGGCGGCTACCAGTATGCCCAGGATTTCGATAATGAGCACTATCAGCAGGGCCACGTCGGGGGTCTTGTACTTGCTGTGCAGGTGCGCCGCCGCCGTGGGGAACATGCCGTCGCGCGCCCAGGCCACCAGGTCGCGTGCAACTGACATTGTGAGTGCGTTAACTGTGGTGAGTATGGCGCCCATGGCGGCAATGAAGATCACCCAGATGCCCCAGCCCGGCATCAGCTTGCCCGCTTCTATCAGGATAGCAGCGTTGCCTGCTTTGGCCGCTTCACCCGCACCCATGGAAGCAACCAGGGCAAAAGGCTGCCAGGTGTAAAGCACCAGTACTACAAGGAAGGAGATGATCAGCGCCAGCGGCAGGTTGCGCCGCGGGTTCTTGACCTCGCCGCCGATATCAGCAAGGGCAACCAGGCCTGCCCATGAGAAGCTGGCCAGCACCGTGACCACGATAAACATCATGGCGCCGCCTGTGAACATGGGCGTCATGTTCGCCGGGTTGTAGTTGGCCGAACCGGCGATACCGAAGATTATCATGCCGGCAATGAACGCCAGGAAAAGCACCGCCTGTATCCACTTGGCTAAATTGACGCCCAGGAAGTTAATCAGCGCAAAGAATGTAACGATGACGATGGGCAGTATCAGGGGGTTAAGCGTGAAAGCCGGGTTGAACTGCTGGATAAACGCGATGACGTACGACGAGAAACCCACCGCGACCAGGATATTGGACGACAGGATGGACAGTACGGCGCCGAAGGCAATGGTGGCGCCCCAGGCCGGGTTGAGCACCCGGGTCACCGTGACGTAATTGGCGCCCGTGACCGGCAGGGTCCCGGTCAGCTGTATCTGGTACAGCACCACGAAAAGCGCAGGGATGGCCGCCACCGCATAGGCCAGGTAAACGCTGGGGCCGGTCATGCCGGCCATGGAAGGCACCAGCACGAAGATCGAGGCGCCGACCACCAGGCCGGTGATCATGGCCACGGCCTCGAACAGGCCCAGGGTCCTTTTCATCATTTCGGGTTTTTGTTCTGCCAAGTTAATCCTCCTTAATCAGTTAATATATCCCATATTTTGAGCAACCAAATCAAACACCTATTTTTTCCCGCGCACCTCCTTGTGGAAATCTTCTTTAACATCGTAGCTGCCATCACGTAAACCGCGCAGAATAAAATCGACCTGCTTTTGAATATACTGGCCGGACGTGTAACGCCGCCCCAGCCACCAGCGCCGGAAAGCCCACATGTCACCCAGCACGATGATAGTGTGCGCCGCCAGCGCCGGGTCCCCTACCGTAAAAATACCCGCCTTACGTCCGCGCTCGATGAGCTTTTCAAACAACGATGCCAGCACCGTCTCGTTCTCCAGCAGGCGGTCCCGCTGTCCAAGCGGCAGGTTCCTGGTTTCCTGGTGCCAGAACAGCACGATATTCTGGGCCTCGTTGACATAGTCGATGTAAAGCCGTATGGCCCGGCGCAGGGCTTCTTCAGGCTGCATTTTCACCAGCACTTTGGTAGTCTCTTGCACAAAATCATTGGTCCCCTGCACCGCGGAATCAAGAAACGCTGAGATGATATCGTCTTTGGATTTGAAATAATGATAGAGCGTCCCAACCGTGATGCCGCCGGCCTCGGCAATCTCCCTGACGCCGGTATTCACCGTCCCCCGTTTGATAAAGAGCGCCGCGGCAGCCTTGACAATCTCCCACTTCTTCTCGTTGCCAAAGTAGCCGTCGGGCACGCCCCCGTCCTGAAAAGCAGTCAACCTGTCGAGTTCATCCTTTTTCATGACTTTCACCGTTACCCAATCAAGCGCTTGATTGACTGAGAGATTCTAAAACAGCCCGTGGTGTTTGTCAATAGGTAGTTTCACTTACATCGGGACAAATCTGGCGGGAACGAAAACGCCCTGCCTCGGCGCTGTTGTTCAGGTCAACAGGCACGCCGCGGCAGGGCGTTGATTAAATACCGGCGCTAATAAGGGTAGCCTTTACGCGGACAGTTTCTCCTCGGCTTCCGCCAGTGTCGCATCGGCTACCCTGCGCATGTTGGCGTCGAGGTCGACGCCCTGACCCTTGAGATAGGCCCGGCGGGCCAGGTACCAGATTGCCCCCAGCAGCATGGACCCTAAAAAGACCAGCACTACCCAGGGGAACTTTGTCGGGTCACCCTTATCATCCATCATATCCAGCAAAATGCCCGACAGCAGTATGATGCCGGATGTGATCAGCGCGCCGATGTAGGTGAACCAGCGCCAGAAAGAATTGAACTTGAAGAAGGATTTCTTGTACAACTCAGGCATTTTTTTCGGGATGCGGAACACGCACCAGGCCAGCAAAATTGTTATCAAACTGGAGGCCAGCACGGAGGCCAGCGCGTATTTATCGATGGTGGCTGCTACCATCACACCCAGCACCTGGATTATGGTGATAATCAGTATGGCCATGTCGGGGGTCTTGAACCTGCTCAGGTGGGCGACGGCTTTGGGGAACATGCCGTCGCGCGCCCAGGCCAGCAGGTCACGGGAAGCCGACCAGGTCAGCGCGTTGACGGTCGTCAGGATCGCCCCCAGGGCAGCGATAAAGACAACATAGAGGCCCCAGCCCGGCATTAATCTGCCCGCGTCAATCATGATGGCAGAGTTGCCGATCTTGGCGATCTCCTGCCAGTTCATCGTACCAACCAGCGCCAGCGGCTGGATGGTGTACAGCACCATTATGATACCGAACGAGATAATCAGCGCCAGAGGCAGGTTCCTGCGCGGGTTCTTTACCTCGCCCCCGATGTCGGCCAGCGCCAGCAGTCCCGACCAGACATAGCTTGCCAGCACAACCGCCACGACAAACATGATCGGGCCCTTGGGATACAGCGGCGTCAGGTTGACCGGGTTGATATTGACCATGCCCACCACGCCAAAAATGACCATGCCGATAACAAAGGCCAGGAAAAGCACTATCTGCAGCCAGCTTGCCAGTGTGACGCCGAAATAATTTACCGCCGCGAAAAAGACGATGATGGCAATCGTCAGTATCCTGCCGTCCATGGCAAAGGCCGGGTTAAATGATTGGGCGAAGGCAATGACATAGTCGGCAAAAATAACCGCAACCAGTATGTTGGCCGCCAGCAGGGCCAGAACGGCCGAGAAGGAGAGTATTCCGCCCCAGAACGGCGAAAGCACCCGTGTAACTGTTACATAGTTGGCGCCGGTTACGGGCAGCGTGCCGGTCAGCTGGATTTCGAAAAGCACCACGAAAAGGGATGGGAGACAGGCGATGATAAAGGCTATGAATACACTGGGGCCGGTCATACCCGCAATCGTTGCCGTCATCCCGAAGATACCTGCCCCGATGACCAGGCCGACAATCATGGCCACGGTCTCAAACAGGCCTACCTTCCTCTGCAAGATCTCAAATTTCTTTTCCGCCAAGTTCAACCTCCTGAATAAATTTTTCTCATCTGCTTCCTGCCTGCCGGAAGCCTGCTATGTTAGCACACAGTTTAAACCCATTGCTGTCAGCAGTCAACAGAAGCCGGCAGCACCCTTTGCTAATCAGTTTTCTTATTAACCGGGAATATTTTTGGGGGAGATCAACCTGCCCCGTTGAGGAACGACGGGAGCAGTATCAGGAAATAGACTATTAGAATTACCATCCCGATGGGCACGCCGATCACGCCCCACTCTTTCATGCTTATCTTCAGGCGGCCGGCGGCCACGATGTTGGGGATGTTGCCCGGTATCAGCATGCCCCCGGCTATCAGCAGGCCCATGATAATGCCGGTTATCTGTGATAGCTGCATGGCAGGGCCTATCTCCATGGCCGTCAGGGTGGCGTTGTCCAGGACGGCGGACACCATATTTATCCAGTAGAGCATCCAGGAAGGCACATGCACGACATACCAGATGATAAGCGGCTTCATACCCTCGCCCAGCAATACCAGCGCCGCCACGAAGAAAAACACCCTAACCGCCCGCAATATCACGGTAATGAATTTTTCCGAGTATTCAACCTCATGGCTGAAATGCTTCAGGTCGGTACCCCTGCCGATATAGAAGGCGCCGAAAAGCGAGATGACGAAAACCCCCGGTACAATGTACAGGCCGAAGACCTTGAGCGGCCAAACGAAGTCGGCGTAGAAGGGCGGACCCGACAGCTTGGACACCATGATGGTGGAAAGCGGCTCGCCGACCGGCGTGAGCACCGCGCCCAACCCCAGTGCGAAACAGGCCACAACGGCAAACTTGATTTTTTCCCGCTTGAGCAGGGGCAGCGCGGCAATTACCTCGGAGAGCAGCACGGCCGCCACTATTATTGAGACCAGGCTGCAGAGCAGTCCCAGCGTAAGTATCAGGAGGAAGGTGAACCAGCGCCAGCCCAGCTTTGAAGCGATGGTCAGTATGCCGCGGCAAAACTGCCTGTTATAGAAATGTATCAGCAGGCCGAATACCAGCACCACTTGGAATATACCCACCGGCACGGAGCCGATGACTACCGGGGCCTTCAAAGCTTCGAAGACCATTTCCCAACTCCACAACCCCGACACTGTGACCGCACAGGCGCCCATGAACAGGAAAAAAAGTTCAAGGTTCTCCTCGACCCTTTTTGATATGAACGGCAGCAGGAGCACCAGCAGGATGACAAGGCACAGGCCCAGCACGATATGCAGTACCGGCTCCTCCGGGATATGCGCCATCATTAAATTAGCCGGCATTATACCTGCCCTCTCCAGCGCCTGGTTGAGCGGATAGCATTAAACGGAGGCCGGCAGCAACCCTGACGTCACAGCAACCGATTTTCTCCATAGTTACCACGGCCATGTGAAAAAGATACCCAGCGCGATGCCCAGCATGGCCCCGGCGAAGACCTCCCACTTGGTGTGCCCGATAATCTCCGCCAGACGCTGGCTGAATTCCTTGTCACCCTTGAAAAGCTCGTCCAGCATCCTGTTGAGCATGGTTGAATGATAGCCGACGGTGCGGCGCACGCCCGCGGCATCGTACATAACAATGAACGCCACGGCCATCGATACGGCGAAGAGGGGTGAGGCGAAACCATACTGCAGCCCGATGGTCGTGGCCAGCGCCGTCATCAACGCCGAGTGCGCGCTGGGCATGCCGCCCGGGCTCCACATCAGGGAAAAATCGAGTCTCTTTTTACGGGCAAGATGGATGATGACCTTGAGAAACTGCGCTATGAACCAGGCTACCAGCGGCACCCAGATGGCCTGGTAGGCTTCAAATCCTTCCACTGCCTGTCCGGAGACAAAAGTCACTTATTCACTTCCCCCTGTTTAATCAGTATGGTTGCCCCCGGCCGGTACCTGACCTGCAGCGCCTTGAGCGCCATCATCAGCCCCAGTATCAGAGGGTAGGCTATTAACAGGTGGTAAGCTGTCAACGGCGGCGGCGGCAGGGGCGGGGCGATAAGTACCGGCGGCGCCGTAACACCCGACCACTGCATGGTGAAGAGCACAGCGCTGATCATAAGCATGCCCGCAGCGAAGCTGTAAGTGGAATTCCTGGTCCTCCAGGACAGCACCCCCGCGATGGCTGCACCTATCAGTGTCGGGAAGGTGCACACCGCCACCAGCACGCCTGCTATCACGGTGGCGCCGCGCCCTCCCTGGAAGCGTAGGAAGACCGACCACTGGTGCCCGGCCACCGCAACCACACCGGCCAGCATGACCCAGTGCGGCGATGCTTTCAGCCACTGGGCGATTAAAACCGCCAGGGCGGCCTTGCCGATATCCATGGCCACCACCACGATGAAGGACAGCAGTCCCACCCGGCGGTAAACAGCGGCAGCGCTGATCTTGCCATCCGGCTCATCGCGTATATCCACTTTGCCGTTGAGTTTAGCCACGATGTAGGCGGACGGCATGGAACCCAGTAAAAGGGCAACGGGTATGCAGATGAGGCTGGAGATATCCATCGTTTTACGCGCTCTGTCCTCGACTAAGGATTGCTTCGTAGCCTACGGGCTCCTCGCAATGGCATTTTTGGCAACTTCAGGCAGTATATCACAAAACCGCCCCGCCTATTCAGGGACGGCCGGGTGAGTGACATCCAGCGAGAGGAATTCGCGCGCTTCGCGCGACAGCGCCAGGCCGATGGACATGGCCAGCACCAGCAACCCGCAGGTAGCATAGATAACGGGTATATTCTTGTTGGCCATATCGGCGATTACCCCGGCGATGCCCATGCCGATAGGTGCCAGCCCGCTGGTCAGTGTGGTTAGCAGTCCGAATACCCTGCCGCGTATCTCGGAATTGGCCGCTAACTGTATCACCGTGGTGGTCTTGACGATAAATATGCCTGCGGACAGGCCGAATATGGTCACCACGCCCAGCACGATAAAAGGCTGGGTGATAAAGCCCACGATGCCCAGCGCCAGAGAGGCCGCCAGCAGGGATAGTGTAATCATGCGGCTCTGCGCTTTGCCGCGCACGTTGACCGCGCCCGCTATCAGGTAGCCGATCACCGACCCCAGCCCCACGGCCGCCAACAGGTAACCATACCACGAGGCGTTCTGCCTGAGATAGTCCTCTACGTAGAATGGCAGCAGCAGCATCATGGGAGCGATAAGCAGGTGCAGCACCGCGGCCGCCAGGAAAAGGATGCGCATGCCCTTCTCGTTCCACACATAATCCAGCCCCTCCCGGGTATCACGGACAAAGGCCTTCCAGGCCTCGCCCGCTTTCCTGTCTTCCCTGGGTTTGGGAGGAGGAATGCTGATAAAAGATTCGGTGCCGGCCGCGTACAGGTAGGTGACGCTGTTGATAAGGAAAAGCAGCGGGGCGCCGGTTATGCTGAAGATGAGGCCGCCCAGCCCCTGTCCAAGGAAGATGGCCAGGAAGATGGCGAACTGGTTCAGAGAGTTGGCCATATCCAGCTTGCTTTTGGGAACCAGGTCGGGGACGGCTGCCCCCATGGCCGGTGTGAAAAAAGCAAAGATGATGGCCCCCAGCGTGGCCACGATGAACATCCAGATGATATTGGCGGCGCTGGCATGCGGCGCCAGGAAGTTAAAGGCGAAAAACTCAAACGGGCCGGGCGGAAAATTGGTTGACATCACCCCGGTAGCGTAGATGAAAAAAAACATCAGCGCCGCCAGCGAAAGGACCAGTATGCCCTGTATCAGGTCGCTGTAAACGATGATTTTCTTGCGCGAGAAGTGATCGGCGAAGGTGCCACCCATCGGTCCCAGCAGCACACCCGGCAGCGTGGAGAAGAGCATCATGGCGCCCATCAGGCTGGCCGATTCCGTGGCCTGCTTGATATAAAAGAGCATGCCCACGTTGAAATAGCGCTGGCCAATCTGGCTGACAAGCTGCCCCTGCCATAATAGCAGGAAGTTTTTGTTCCATAATCTCCCCGGTCCGGGGACCTGCTGTGCTTTATCCATGACGATATGGCCTGTGATTTAAGCGCTCTGTCCTAAACTAAGGATTGCTTCGTCGCCTGCGGGCTCCTCGCAATGACATTTTTGGCGATTGATAGATTATTGTCCCACATTATACGGCATATCGCATAATTTGATTGACATTCCCTGGCCGTTTACATAGACTATTTCCGCCGGCGCCCCTGCACCCTGCCGGCGGGACAGGCAGCCGTTTGCGCCCACCTTTCTGTGACGTGTCTTTCAATTTTGCGAGGTGTAGCTATGTACCAAAAACTGTCAATGGGCTTCAAATTCCGCTACGGCCTGGCCGACCTGGGCTTTTCCCTGATCACATCCGCCATGCAGTTTTTCCTGCTCTACTATTACACCGACGTGGCCGGCATCAACCCTGCCCTGGCCGGCGTAGCGCTGATGGTGGGCAAAATTACCTGGGACGCCTTTAACGATCCCCTGTTCGGCTACTGGTCGGACCGCACGCGTTCGCGCTTCGGCCGGAGGCGTATCTATATGATCATCGGCGCGGTGCCGCTGGGCATTGCCGCCTGGCTCATGTTCTCGCTGCCCGCCGGGT
>JBFYUA010000008.1:0-5688 GCA_041300305.1 Dehalococcoidia bacterium
CGGGGACATCATGCGGCAGGGTCCGCACCACGGCGCCCAACAATCTACCACCAGCGCGGGGTTGTTCTTGATAGCCTCTTCTAAATTCTTGCTGTTAAGATCCAGCACGAGGCCATTTTCGTTTTCCATTTTAATCTCCTTTATTTACCACATATTTACAATGTTTAGACTTTACTTGATACTATTCTACAGGCAGCGGTGAGAATGGAAAATGATTTTAGTCACGTGATGTGCGAAAGATTGCCGCGGCTTGCGGCCTCGCAATAACAGTTTTATGCTTTGTGGCCGATCCCGGCGGCAATCAGGGAGGCAAGCTGTTTTTCACTTTGCGGGCTGCCGTCCAGGCTCTCCCCGGCGATGATGAGGTGGCGACTGGCCTGCGATGTGTACTCTTCCCTGTCAGCGCAGGCGCGCCGGCAGCCGCATAATATAACCAGCAAATCTAGTTGCGGTGTGTCGAAAGGAACAAACCGGATATCCTCCCTGGCGGATGTGAGCTTGCGTACCTGTGCGGCCAGTGAGGAGAGGCCTATCTCAGGATTACATGAACCGCAGAATTTGAGCGCTATTTTAATTGGCCGCCTGCCTTGAAGAGATGGTCTCAACAAACAAAGAAAGGCTGTTCGCCTATCCTGGCCAGCTTCTCCGCCAGTTTTTTCTTACGCTCGAGGCTGCCCCGCCTTTCGATCATGATCTTCTGTGCCTGGGGTGAGCCGGCGCCGTGCATTGACTCTGCCAGCGCTGTGCCGCAGGTCATGGCGTCAATCAGCCTGATGAGGCGGATACGTGTTTCAGCCGGCACATCGGCCACACCCTTCATATACTTATCCACCCATTTGCCGGTGACCGGGTCGTGCAGGTCGAACTCGGATGGCATGGTGGCCAGCAGGCCGCCGGTTATGTCGTGCGCCAAACGGGCGACTTCATAAACGTTGCGGGTGACATTCAACTTGGTTATATTGGCTAAAAGGGGATCGGCCTGGTAGCAGCCGGCAGGCTGCTGGAATCCCTGGCAGGAACAGGCGATGGAGCAGCAGTAAATTGTCTCGGCCAGGTGAATCATCTCGGCCAGCTTGTCCTTGACATGCGAGGCCTTGCTGGTGCCCTGCGCCTGGGTGAGGGCGTAGACGGCCCCGACCAACACATCGGCCAGGCCGCCCTTGCAGCCCCCATAGTTTTGACGGTGGAAGGTGGCGAACCTCTCCACCAGCTCCCCGGCGAAATCATGCTCGCCGCACATGAATACATGCTCACTGGGTACAAATACCTTATCGAAGACAATCAGTGCCTCGCCGCCCACGCAGCCGTACTCGGTGTTGCCCTGGTCCATGGAGCATTCACATTTGCGGGTGTCGTTGGATTGCCTTCCGAAGATGTGCAGCAGGCCGGGGGCATCAATGGGGACGTAGAAAGTGACGGCGTAGTCCTTGTCCTCGGCGCGCATGGCGCAGGTGGGCATGACCAGGTGGCCGTGGGAATTGACCGCGCCGGTGATGTGCGCCTTGGCCCCGGAAACGATAATGCCGTCCTTCTTTTTTTCAACGACGTGGACGTAGAGGTCGGGGTCCTTCTGCTGACTGGGAGACAGGCTGCGGTCGCCCTTGGGGTCGGTCATGGCGCCGGATGGCATAAGGTCTTTGGTCTGGATCATTTTCATAAATGTTTTGAAGCGTTCGTGGTAGTCCGTACCGTATTTTTTGTCGATATCGTAGCTTATGGAGTAGGTAGCGTTCATGCCGTCGAACCCCACGCAGCGCTGGAAGCAGCTTCCGGTCTGCTGGCCGATGGCGCGCAGCATCTTGACCTTCTTGATCAGGTCATCGTGGCCCTGGTGAATGTGGGTGAAGCGGTTGATCTTCTCACCTGTGAGGTGGGACCTGGCCGAGCAGAGCTCCTCGAATTCAGGGGCCATGGCCATCTCATAAGTTAAAGCGGCGGCATTGACGTGAGGGATAAAAGCAGGGTGCGTGGTGACATCGTCTATTTTCTCCCCCATGTAGTAGACCTGGGGCTTAATTTTCTTGAGGCTCTCTTTGTACTGCTTGCCGGTCATCTGTGCCATGGTAGTCACCTCCACATAGGGCTGGTTTTCAGGCGTTCAAACCAGTTTAGTGAGTAATTATACAACATGCGGGGCATTGTTAAATGTTGTAGAGTACAATAGTTATATCTGATTTTAGCCAGGAGGGTCCTGCTGTGAAACGAAAACTGGTACTGATTAATCCCGTTGACCACACACGTGTTGGTTTAACAGTGAATAAGAGCTCCCGCTTCCCCCCACTGGGATTGGGGATTGTAGCCGCGCTGACTCCCGATTCATGGGATGTCACACTGCTGGATGAAACCTGGGAACAATTCAGCTACATGGAAGCGGACCTGGTGGGTATCACAACCTTCACGGCAACCGCTCCACGGGCTTATGAAATAGCCCGGCTGTACCGTTCTAAAGGTGTACCGGTGGCGCTGGGTGGAATCCATGCCTCGATGTGCCCTGAGGAGGCTTCACAATTCGCCGATTGTCTGGTTACAGGAGAGGCGGAAACAGCCTGGCCCCGGGTGATGGCGGACTTTGCGGCAGGCAGCCTGAAAACAAATTATGCGGGCGCCTGGGGAGAATTGGCTGGGCAGCCCTTTCCAAGGCGTGACCTGTTCAATTCCGGGTATATGTTTGCCTCGGTTCAGACGTCGCGCGGATGCCCTATGGATTGTAACTTCTGCTCAGTGACTGCCTTCAACGGCCGGCGGTACCGGCGGCGTCCTGCCGGGGAAGTGCTGGATGAGCTGTGCGGGGTAGCGCAAAAAATGGTCTTCTTTATCGACGATAATATTATCGGTTACGGCGAGGAAGCCAGGAAGGGAGCATTGGAGCTATTTAAAGGCATGGTAGAGCGCAAATTGGAGAAACTGTGGTTCTGCCAGGCATCGCTAAATTTCGCCGATGACGAGGAAATCTTGTTCTGGGCGGGCCGCGCAGGATGCAAGATGGTCTTCCTGGGACTGGAGTCCGCGGACGAAGACTCGCTGGCCGAGGTCAACAAGCAACTGAATCTGAAGAGAAAGGTTTCTGCCTATGCTGATATCTTCCAGCGCATCCACCGGGCAGGCATCGCCGTACTGGGGGCTTTTATCTTTGGCATGGATAGCGATACCCCGGCTAGGCTCGAGGCCCGTGCCGACTATATGATAAATAGTGATATCGATATCATGCAGGTTACCCACCTGACACCGCTGCCGGGGACGCGCCTTTTCACCAAACTGCAGGCGGAGCGGCGCCTGATTTATACGGATTTCCCGGCCGATTGGAACCGCTATGATATGACCCAGGTGGTGCACCGCCCTGAGAATATGAGCGCAGCGCAACTTACTGAGGGCATTTTGCGTTGCAACCGGAGGCTATACTCTTGGCCGGTGCTATTCAAAAAAGCTTGCCGGACATTGACGGTAACCCGTGACCCGATGGCCACCATGTTCGCTTTCCAATCCAACAGGAATTACCGGAATGTGGGCGAAGGCCGGTTGAAGCAGTAATAGTATGCCACTACCGCTTGATGTTGCCCGGCAGGATGTAGATGTAAGGTTTGCGCAGAATGTATTTATGCAGCCAGCGGTCGAAGCGGCGCAACGCCAGGAAGACCACCCAGATGGTCTTGTCTTCGCTGTAATAGGCCTTGATCTCTTTCTCGGACAGTGGTGCGATGCCCAGCGCCTTCCCTTCTGAGGCGTAGAAACCGTTAGCCGCCTCCACCAGCGGTGGTACCAGTTCAGGCCGCTGCTCCTTGTAGAAATTGGCGATGAGGTCGGTGGTCACCAGGCGGGCATCGTAGTAGCGGGTCATTACACCCTCCAGGAATAGCCAGCGGATGAGCCAGCGCAGGAATGACGGGGCGCTGCGCAGGAACAACTCGGGGTCGAGCAGTTCCCTGCCATCTTTCTTCATCAGCGGTGTGCTGGTATCGAAATAGAGCAATTTGGTGCCCGCGTTTATGCGCGGGTTGGCCGGGTCGAATCCGGTTACGGACCAGTTGGATATCTGCCCGTCGATGCCCAGCGCCCGTCCGGGGTTGGACTTATTGAACGCCCATACCTTCATCAATTCACGTAGAACGCACAAAAATAGTGTACGTATATTATCCGTGTCCAATTTATGAATGGCGCGGTTGCCGATGGATTCGCCGGGCAGTTTCTGCTGGAGGTCGAACGCTATGATGTTGCCTTTGTCCGTGTTAAACCAGGCAAAGCCGTATTCGGGGACGCTGATGCCGGTTTCCTTCTGGAGGACGGTATTGTAGTTGTTATAAATGCTCTCGTAATGGCTGACCTCGTCCTGTGTGTTGAAGATGGCCATGCGCTTGCAGGCCAGGTTGCGGGTGGACGGGTCGTCTATCTCGAAGATGGTGCTTATCTCGCCGTAGCCCAGCACCTGCGCCGGTATCCGGCTTTTCTCCGGGTGTTCCGGGTCCAACCCGCTTTCAAATTCTTTAAGCAATTCTATATCTACCTGCATCGTGGTCTCCTTTTTTAAGATAGTCACAGACCCAGGAATACCGCCGTGTCGGTGAGGGCCCCGTCCACTCCCTCCAGTATCTCATCAGCCGTCTTTTTATCGATAATCAGGGGCGGCAGGAGCTGGCAAACGCGCTTATTGTTGTTGGCGTAAATGGCCAGTATGCCGTGGTCGTAGCAGGATTTGGTCAGGATAGGGCCGCAGTTATCATTGACCATCTCGATGCCCATCATCAGGCCCAGTTGGCGCAGGCCGGTCAGTATATTGGGGTGCTTCTTTTTTAGTTCAATGAAACCACGATTAAATATGGCAGCCAGTTCGTTGACGTGCCGCAGGAACTCCGGCTTTGTGGATTCATCCAGCACCGCCGCGGCTACCGGGCAGCCGACCTCGGCGCCACCGAATGTTGAAACGTGGATGAAGGGGTTCTGCCGGAAAAAGCGCTCATACTCTTTCCTGTAGCAGGTAGCGCTCATAGGGTAGATGCCGCCCGAGAGACCCTTGCCGATGACGATGACGTCCGGCACTATGCCGAAATGCTCGATACCCCACAATTTGCCGGTGCGTCCCAGCCCGGTCTGCACCTCGTCGATGATGAGCAGCGCCCCCTTATTACTACAAATCTTACGCGCTTCCCGGTAGTAGTCGGCCTGCGGCACGGGCATGCCCAGCGTGGCCGGTATGGTCTCGAAGATGACGGCGGCAGTATCTTTATCCACAGCCTGATCCAGCGCCTGCATATCATCGAAGGGGACCTGCAGGAAACCGGGGAGGTTGGGGCCGAAGGGGCTGCGGTACTGCTCGTCGCCGGTGGCCAGCGCGAAGCCGGTGTGTCCATGGTAACCGCCGATGGCGGAAACGACCTTGTGCCTGCCGGTATATCCGCGCGCTAACTTGATGGCGACGTCCACAGCCTCCCCTCCACCGACTCCGAAGACGGTGCAGGAGATGTCGCCCGGCATCAACCCGGCCAGCTTTTCAGCCAGCAGCGCGCGCTGTTCGCTGATCAGGTGGTGGTTGCCGATGTCCAGTTCAGCAAGGCTCTCCTGTAGGGCCTTAATCACCATGTGATTGCGGTGGCCGAGATTGAAAACTCCCCCGTTGCAGTGGCAGTTGATCAGCCGTTTGCCGCTGACCGCATCCCACACATGCGGGCCTTCCCTCCTGCCAAAAACGAATTCCAT
>JBFYUA010000012.1:0-7905 GCA_041300305.1 Dehalococcoidia bacterium
TGTGCTCTTCCGATCTACTTCATTATAAATCCAGTCCGCTGAAGGATGGGTGCTGACCCCTTTTAGTATCTCAAGAATAGCCATCCTCTGCCGTGTCTTCCTTCTCATCTTATTAGTAATAATTCCTACTAAATAGAATTGTAGAATTATTTGGTAGAGTTGTCAAGGCAGAATTCCGTACCACGGTCTTGATGCAGAGCGAGGTTACCGTGGCAAAGCCAATTAATAAACGGATTCTGAGCAACTGAGGTAAGCCGAAAGGGTCATTTTAATACAAATCCAGTCATTCTTATGCCTGCTACAAATATTTGGATATAAGGTTAATCTACTCGGGCTAAGCAAACGGCATGGAGTCAATGATGATTGTTGTCAATCCATCATGTTGATTTTTCCGGTAAATTGATTAATCAATCAAAGTTATATAAAATATGTTAATTTTCAAAAAGGAGGTCTGCACCATGTCCAAAAGGGTCGGCATTGTCGGCGCTGCGGTTACGCCCTTCAAAGCCAAATGGAACGAAAAAACGTACTACGAACTCGCCCAGATGGCCACCAGGGAGGTGGTCAAGGATGCCAAAATCTCCATCAAGGATGTCGATTCCGTTTTCTATGGTATCTATAACGATATTTTTGAGAGGACCTGCATCCCCGAGCATGCTTTGCACGGCTTGATCGGCATGCAGAATAAATTTGGTACCCGCATCAGCACCGGCGGCGCAACCGGGGCCTACACCATCTCCGCGGCACATGCCTACCTGGCTGCCGGCAGGTTTAAGACTGCACTGGTGCTGGGCGTGGAGAAAGCGACGGACTGCTTCGATTTTATGTCTATGTCAGCAACTCCCGAGGTGATCAAATCTATCGGGTGGTCGGCCGACAGCTTCTTCGAGCAGAGGCTGGGATGGACCGCTGCCGATAGCTATGCCGAGGTGGTGCTGGCCTATATGGATGAACACCCCAAGGACCTCAAGCCCCAGGTCACGGCCAAGATATCATCCCTGCTCAGCGAATATGTTAAGACGAATAAGTATGCCCAGCGGCAGCATGACCAGGTGACGCCTGAAGAGGTCATGAACTCCAGGTTAGTGGTCTACCCATTCAAGGAACTGGAGATATGCGTTTACACGGAAGGGGCCGCCGCCCTGATTTTAGCCGAGGAAGAAACGGCCAAAGCCATCTCCAAAAATACAGGCAAGCCGATCGTCTGGATTACCGGGTTGGGTGAAGCCAACGAGCATTCCTTTGCCGGAAAGAACCAGAAGATCATGCCGCGCATCATGTCGGACTATATAGCTTCACACCAGGCCTATAAGATGTCGGGGATCAAAAATCCCAAGAAATCCATCGATATAGTTGAACTGCATGACGCTTTCGTGCATCAACTCGAGATCACCATGGCCGAATTCGACCTTGTGCCGCGCGGCAATGCCGATGCTATTATCGATGAAGGCCTTATGCTTCCCGGCGGCGAATATATCGTCAACCCTTGCGGCGGCCTGATATATTCGGGGCACGCCGTAGGCGCCAGCAACATCATGTCTGCATGGTCGGCGCGCAATGAACTGATCAAACGCAAGAAAAAGACCGCGATTGTGCACGGGACAGGCAGTACCATCGCCCAGTATACTGCTGTCTGTATCCTGGAACATGACTAAGCGAGGAAGGAGGTAAATAGTAATGGTTAAGAAGTTAGAAAAACTTATCCCGGCAGAGTATATACCCGACGTGGGCTCACATGTTTTGACTATCGATAAAGAGAAGTACCTTATCTGCAACGATGCCATGTATACCTTTTACCAGAGGACCAAGGGTGAATTTTCCGCCTTTTTCCTGGCCCTGAGGGACGATAAAAAGATATTGGGCTGCAAATGCCCCAAGTGCGGACTGGTGAGGTGCCCCCCCTTCCTGACCCATTGCCCGGATTGTGATTTTGCCTCTACCAAGCTGGTGGAAGTCGGCCAGGTGGGTACGATGCTTTGCACCCCTCCCATAACTTACTTTGCAAACTCGCTTTTCCTTAAAATGGCCCCTTACGGCAGGGGACGCGTGGTCCTGGAGGGTGCAGACACGGCGCTAAGTGTTAATGTCTACACCACCACCGGCATACTGGCGCCGGGCATTATCAAGAAGGGCACCAAAGTCAAGGTCGTTTTCAGGGATGAGCGCAACGGCGAAATCAGCGACATTTTCTGCGTACCTGCCAGCGAACTGACCAAGGCCCAGGTTGCCAAAAAGGGCCTGCTTTCCTCCCAGATCAACTGGGAAGCGGCGGTCGAGCCAACCCTGAAGAAGGCCACCGCGGCTGATGAGGCGGCTTACAAAAAAGCTCTCAAAGAGATCAAGTCAATAATCAAGCTGATGAATGAAACCGAGCGCTCCCGCAAGGACATAGCCGGATGGAGGCGCGACATACTGGTCAAGACCACCGGCGGCGAGTTTGCCATTATAATCAACAACGGTGATATAAAGCTCGAAGAGAAGAAGCTGGCCAAACCTGATTTCATCATGGTAGCCAAGAGCCCCAAGACACTGGCGGACGGCCTGGCTTACCGCGGCGCGATCACCGATTCGGTCATCATGAAGAGACTGTGGATAAGCAAGAACATGGAATTCACGACTATCTTCAAACTTGACCGCATGGCACGTTCAGTGGCGCGTTCCAAAAAGTAGCTGATACCGGCGTTGATGTCGGCCGGCAATTTCCGGCCGGCCAACAAAAAGGGGGGCCTCATGGCCCCCCTTTTCTTCGCATCAGGCAGTTTCTGCTATTTTGGCATGAATTGCTGTGGCACATCAGGCTCGCCGGGGAATAGCCTCGGCATACGCCGGTTGGACTCGAGTGGCACCCATTTGCCGTCGGTTATCATGCCCAGGTTCATGCTGTTCAAACCAAGCACTTTAACGAGCTTATCGTTATTGGAGAAAGTAAATGTTTCCGTGGCGGCCAGCGGCTTATAGTCTTTGACAGCGCCGGAGTTAATAGTAGCATAGCATGTTTCACCCGTGACCTTATCGATTCCATACGTTTCGATTGTTTTCTTGATTGTCTGGGCGAACAGGTCACCGATTATCCACCCGCCCCTGTAAACGAACAGCTCCTTGGGGTACTGCCTGTCCGTCTGGGCCTTCTGAATGTAAGGCGGCAGCTTGCTGAAATCCATTTCGAACAGGTTAAAACAAAGGGTATTATCGGCCAGCTTGCCTGTCTTGGCTATCAGCGCATAGGGGTCAAAATAATTGGGTACGGCGGCCATATATTTGCCGGCCATACCCAGGCGGTCTGCGCCCTGCAAGATCATAGCGTAGTGAGGGGGGAACATCGCTACATAAGCGAAATCGAACTTATCCTTGAGCCTTGAAAGCTGTGGGGTGGGATCTGAGGCAGCCAGCGGAAAGTATTCAGCCCCGGCGAATTCAACGCCCCTGGATTTCATGTAGGCAAATATCTCGGGGCTTTCAGATGCCCGGCCCAGGGGAGAATCCCAGGCGATGAATGCCATCTTGGGTGACCCTTCGTGCCAGTTGGCTTTGATCCATTCATTCTTGCTGTCCTTCTTCCAGTTCTCCACGATCCAGTCAGTAAATGCGCCCACCAGGTTCTCTGGGCTGGGCAACACCGCGAAATACCAGTTTACCGGCAGGCAAGTCGACCTGAGTGCGGATGTTCCATATCCAGGTATTTTGTTTTGCTCCATCAAGGGTTTATACAGCAACGCATAAGTGCTGGCGTATCCATCATTGGCCATTACGGGTTTGGGAGTTGATGATGCGGCCTCTTTGAACGCTGAAATGGCCCTGGAACTATCAGCACCATGATCGTAGACTTGAAAATCCAGTGTCACACCGGGGATATAATTGGTTTCGTTTGCCCACTTCCCGAAATCTAAATAGGCATTCAACTGAGGGCCTATATCGGCGGCGTAAATGGCCGTCGCGTCGCCAAAGACTGCTATCCTGTAAGTTGTCTTGCCTGACGGTTTTACCGGTTGTTGCTGTGCACAACCTGCAATCATCACCACCATAAGGGCCGCTACCAGCAACAGGCTGAATGTTAACTTCACATTTGAACTCATACTACCTCTCAAAATTATATTTTTGGTTGACTTGACGGCACATGGAAATGGAAAATTTGCACCTCCTTTCTCTATACCTCTTTGTTTACATCCATAATATATCAGATTGCTCGATCAGGCTATCCGAGCCATCGCTTCCTCCTGCGGTAGTGTTTTACGGAACGGTAGCTCTTCTTCTCGTCCTTTTTACCGAGACCCAAATAGAATTCCCTGATATCCGGATTATCGCGCAGCTTTTCTGTACGGCCGTCCAGAACTACCCTGCCATTTTCCATAACATAGCCATACTCGGCGATTTTAAGGGCGGACAAAACATTCTGCTCGACCACCAGCATGGCAATTTTCTCTTCTTTGTTTATGTTGACAATAGCGGAAAAAAGCGACTGCGACATTAATGGAGACAAGCCAAGTGAAGCTTCATCTATCAACATTATCTTTGGCTGCGACATCAACCCGCGGCCGATAACCAGCATCTGCTGTTCCCCACCAGACAGGTAGCCACTCACATTGCTTTTCAGGTCGTTCAGCCTCGGAAAATGGTGATAAACGAGTTCAAGTTGCCTCCTGAGGGTAGTGTTGTTTCGCAGGTAAGCTCCGAGCTTCAAGTTCTCCTCCGCTGTAAGATGCGAGAACAGCCGTCGCCCCTCCTGAATCTGAATTATACCCATTCCGGCGATTTCCTGGGGGGACTTTTTTTGTATTTGACGTCCGTCAAACTCAATATTGCCATGCGTGACTTCGCCCAACTCCGTGTGCAACAAACCCGAAATTGCTTTTAATGTAGTGCTTTTACCTGCGCCATTAGCCCCCACCACCGTGGCAATTGCGCCGTCTTCTACCTTCAGCGAAACGCCGCGAAGTGAAAGAATTACGTTACTGTAAACGACCTCAATATTATTTACTTTTAACATACGCTCTATTTAACCGTCCGGTTTTCCTCAGTACCATAAGTCCTTTCACGCTTGCTAATAAGTCAGCGGCCAGAAACGGATGGACGCCTTAAGAAGTTCCCACCTGTGATACAGGCCCCTGGGTTCGAATATCAGGAATAGTATTATCACCAGTCCGAACATTATCAGCATTATGCTGGAAATCGATTGTGAACCCAGTCCCGGCAGGGCAGAGGACATAGAAGGCCCGATACTGGTAACAAAAAAGTCAATCGATTTGAGGAATATCACGCCGAAAAACGTGCCCGTTATTGAACCCATGCCGCCCACGATAATAAAGCCGATGTACCAAATGCACTCACCAAAGGTGAATTGCCCGGTTGAGACGGAACCGTAATATGCCGCAAATAGTGAGCCGGCCACTCCGGCAAATGCTGAGCAAATACAAAAGGCGATCAATTTATACTTAAATATGTTGATCCCCATCATCTCGGCCGCAATGTCGTTGTCCCGCACGGCAATAAATGCCCTGCCCACTTTCCCCCTCACAATATTCTTGGCGAAAAATGTCATGAGAACCAGGAAACCCATAATGAGGAAGAAATATTTCCTCTCGTCATCAATGGCCATGCCGAAAATATCTACTGCTCCCACCGTAAGGCCATTGATCCCCCCCGTCAGATCTCCTCCGTGTTTTATCATGAACATGATGACAAAAAACGCCGCCAGCGTAGTGACGGCGATATAGAACCCTTTAATCCGCAATGACGGCAAACCGAATATCAATCCAATTAAAGCGGTGCCGAACGCGGCAAAAGGTACAGTTGCCAGCCATGGCCAGTGCAGGTGACTGATCAAGATAGTGCTGATATAAGCTCCCACAGCAATAAACGCCGCATGTCCAAAGTTGAGCTGGCCACAATACCCCGTAAGGATATTCAAACCCAGGGCAGCTATGATAGTGATGGCGATGATGTTAACCTTGGATAATATGCCGACGTTTCCCGTCAGGGGCAATAAGACAAACAGCAGGACCGCACCCAGGATTGCCATGATCCATTGGAACCTGGTCTTTATTATTGACAGGTCCTGGCCGTAACTTGTATCAAATGTCCCGCAAGGTCTTCGCATAATTCAAACACCTATTCAGCAAATCAAATCCGCTCTATTCTCTTATATCCAAACAGCCCGTGAGGGCGGAAAATCAGAATTATCAGCATCACGATGAAGGGCATAATTTCACCTGCTCCGCCGCCTACCAGTTTGTCCAGGTAGCCACCAGAAAGCATCTCGACCACGCCAATTATTAACCCGCCCAGGAGTGCCCCCGGAATAGATTCCAGTCCACCTATCAGCAAAGCTGGAAAGGCCTTGGCCCCGTAGGCAGCCAGGGTCTCACGGTCCAGCATCTGCAAACTGCCGATTAAAACGCCGCTGCTTGAAGCCATCAACATCGCTATGAACCAGCAGGCAAAGAAGATGACAGTTACCTTGATGCCTACACTCTGTGACAGTTGTTGATCTTCAGATGTCCCACGCATGGCGAGGCCGAGCTTGGTCTTCTGGAAGAAAAGGACAAAAATGCCGAAGACAATCATGCATATTATGAAGCTGGTCAGGCTACCTGTAGAAAGGGATATGCCTCCGAATGAAATACTGCCAGTTGGGATCATGGGAGGAAGCACCCTGCCTGCGCCGGGCCAGAACAAAGTCACAAAACCCGAGATGATCATTCCAAGGGCAATAGTGGACATCAGTGACGCTATGATCGGCTGGCCAATTAAAGGCCGCAGCATGAAATGCTCGATGATGAAGGCCACGGCAATTGCAAGCAATATCAGACCTACAACCATAACCGGTAGGTACGGCAATCCAAAGTCCGTCGCTATTTTAATCACTAAAAAGGCAAAAAAGGCGCCGAGCGCCGTCATATCACCCTGTGCAAAATTCAGGACACCGGACGCTTTATATATAAGAACGACACCAAGCGCAAGCAGAGAATATATCCCTCCCACCAGTATCCCTGATAGGATGAGTTGCAGCAAATAGGTGAAGTCCATATCAGTCGATGCTCCTTATGTTCACCATAGTACTGATTTCTCTTTCCGTGCCGTCCCGGTATTTCACTCGGGTCTTTGCCTCCATATTGTGCAATCCGTCGTAGGCAGCATTTATCAGGTCGGCATAGCGTTGCTCGATAAAACCACGCTTTATCTTTCGGGTCCTGGTAAGTTCTCCCTCATCTGCGTCGAATTCTTTATATAAGATTAGATATCTTTTTATTCTCGCCGCCGCAGGCAGCAGCTTGTTTACGCGTTTGACATCGGGCTCAATCAAATCGTAAACCTCTTTTTTCTGGGACAAGTCAGCCATGGTCGTATAAGTAATCCTTTTCTTCTCCGCCCATCTGCCGACAGAATCAAAATCGATGACTACTATCCCAAAAATGAATCCCTTATCCTCACCGCCGACTGCCACACAGTCTTTTATATACGGGCTAAATTTCATGGCATTGCTGATGTAAGCCGGCGAATACTTGGTACCATCCCTCAATTTGAGCATATCCTGCAACCGGTCATAAAATACCAGTTGGCCATCTTCACCCTCAATCGAACCTCCATCCCCGGTTTTTACCCATCCATTGACCAGTTTTTCTGCAGTTGCTTCCGGTCGATTATAGTAACCCTTAAACTGGCCGATGCTTTTCACCAATATTTCCTGCTCATCTGTAATGCGTATCTGGCTGCCTACACAGATAGGCCCTACGGTCTCGGGTTTGACCCGCGTCCCCATCAACGGCAAGGTAACCGGGTTTGCCTCCGATAGTCCATAAATTTGTGAGAGTTGAACCCCTATAGCCCTGTACCAGCGAAGAGGGTCTGGGCCAAGCAACGCACCGGCTGTAATCCCAATTTTTAAATGCGAAAGGCCCAGGTAATCAC
>JBFYUA010000013.1:0-12190 GCA_041300305.1 Dehalococcoidia bacterium
TTGGCCAGTGCCATGTTGGGCTTCTGCCACGATGTAAGCTTGCATGTGATGCGCATGATGATTGCCGGCGTGTTTGACCGGTTCCCGAAGCTGATAATAGTACTGGGGCATATGGGAGAGACTTTGCCTCACTTGCAGTGGAGAATGGATAACCATTGGATCCGGCTGCCTTTTTCAAAGAATTTGAAGAAGATACCCAGCCAGTACCTGAAGGATAATTTCTATGTGACCACCAGCGGTATGTTTTCACATATTGCACTGCTAAATGGCATCCTCTCGTCAGGTGCAGATAATATCCTTTTCGCTATAGACTACCCGCTTGAAGATATGAGAGGAGGGACTGAATTCATAGACACTGCTCCCATATGCACGGCTGACAAAGAGAAGATTTGCCACTTAAACGCAGAGCGTGTGTTCAAGTTGTAGCAGAAGGAGAATACCATTCATGAACAGCAGTCAGGAGGGTCCGAAGAAGGAGTATAAGGTAAGCCGCGCTCAAGCAAACTTCATTCTTATAACGTGCTTTCTCTTATTTACCATTAACTTCATGGACAAGCAGGTTTTTGCCGTTGTCCTGGAGCCGATGCGGATCGACCTTGGGCTCAATGATTCACAGGTCGGGATCATTCAAAGCATATTCTATTTCAGCCTGGCAATTTTCGCCATTCCGGCAGCTTTCCTGGTCGACCGCTGGAGCAGAAAAAAGTCCATTGCATTGATGGCCATTTTTTGGAGCGTAGCCACCTTTTTAACTGGTTTGGGGAGGGGATTTTTAGGAGTTCTTTTCCCAAGGATAGGAGTGGGGGTGGGTGAAGCAGCTTTCGGTGGTGGTGGCACTGCCATGGTGTCCGCCGCATATCCCCCGGCATTAAGGAGCCGGGTAGTGGGGCTTTTTTTTATGGCGGTACCCGTAGGAACAGCGCTTGGCGCCGTCCTGGGAGGCTGGCTGTCGGCAAATTATGGGGGGTGGCGTACTCCTTTCTTTGTTTTTGCCATACCAGGGATTATCTTTGGCATCGTCGCACTGTTCATGAAGGACTATAAAACAGTCCGGGAAACAGATTCCTCCGGCAAAACCAAGGGGTTTTTTTCCTCTGCATTCGGCCTGTTTAAAATACCTTCCCTTAGATGGGCGTACATCGGAATCGGTATGCAGCAGATCCTGGGGGTTTCTTTCCTTACATGGGTACCGACATTCATAATGCGGGCTCAAGGCGTATCCGAGGCCCAGGCGGGGCTCATTACAGCAGCGTTTGGTATTTTGGCTATTGCCGGTATGCCCATCGGAGGGCTATTGGCAGATCTCTGGCAAAAGAGAAATAGCAGCGGGCGCATGAACGTAATGGTTATTTCCTCTGCAATTGCCGCTGTCCTATTTGCCCTGGCAGTTTATTATGACTTTAAGGACATTGGTTTTGCTTTCGGCCTGTTAATGGGTTTTTTGGTTACGATGGCGAACCCTATAGTTAATGCCGTCTCACAGGATGTCGTTTCACCCGGTTTGAAGGGAGTAGCCGGCGCCGGTGTAGTGTTTTATATGGTCGTTTTTGGCGGTGGATGGGCGCCATGGGCAGTCGGCGCTATCTCGGATTCCATGGGAGGCGGCGTCGGCGGCCTAAAGTTGGCCCTTCTTATAGCCTCACTGGGGGGACTCCTGGCTGCGCTTTGTTTTTGGATCAGTAAGAGACATTACGCGGATGACATGAAAAAAGTTGCAGGCCTTGTTTTAGAAGCAGACTAGTGGTAGTGCACTTTGTCCTGGATCATTCCCCAGCAGTTAGCAGACAAGAGGTGCAATAAATCAGCAAAAAGGAGGTATATACACATATGGCCGGAGCATTATCGGGTATCAAGGTCATCGATTTCGGTCAATATATCGCCGGCCCCTTTGCGGCGCAATTACTGGCCGAACAGGGGGCTGAGGTATATAAAATTGAACGGCCCGGGGGTGACCCCTATCGCAAAGTAGACGGTTTCATGGTCTGGAACCGCAGCAAGAAGGCCATCACTTTGGATCTCAAGAAACCTGAGGGGCTAAAGATCGCCATGGACCTGGCAAAGGAAGCGGACGTGGTCATCGAAAACTTCAAACCAGGTACAGTGGACAGGCTGGGAATCGGATACGAAGCGGTGAAGGCTATCAATCCGCGAATCGTCTACTGCTCAATATCCGGCTTCGGCCCCCGTGGTTCCTATTCCAATATTCCCGGCTACGAGCAGCTGGTCTGCACGCTGGCCTCAGTCTACGCTGAACAGGGCTACCCAACCCACCCGCTTTATCTGGTGCTGCCGGTGGCCAGCCTGTATTCGGCAGTAACCGCAGCCGTTGATACTGTGGCAGGGCTGTGCGTACGTGAGCAGTCGGGGAAAGGGCAGAAAATCGATGTATCCATGTTCCGCGTCATACTTGCAAGCTTCCGGCAAAACCTGATTGAGTTCGCCGGTGCATTTCGGGCGCCTTGGGGTCCTACCGGGCCGATGCCCCTTTACCGTCCCCATAAATGCAAGGATGGCAAATGGCTGTTTACCGCACTGGGCAACCCAAAATTCTTCGCACAGTTCGCTATAGCGCTGGGGCACGAGGAATGGCTCACGGACCCCCTGTTTGAGGGTGCGCCGTACCTGATCTTGCCGCCCAGAAATATGCAGGTGCTGTACATGATCAAGGATATATATCTCACTAAAACACGTGATGAATGGATTGAACTCTTTATGGCCAATGAGATACCAGTGTCGCCCGTACAATCGGTAGATGATTTTATGCAAGAGCCGCAGGTCATTGCCAATGACATGATAAAAACGATTCAGCAACCCGGCGTCGGCATGGTTAAGGAGATGGGCCTCCCTGTCGAATTCCTTGGGACACCGGGTAAAATCAAGGGACCGGCGCCTCTGCCGGGACAGCATACCAAAGACATATTGAAAACCCTGGGTTACAACGCGGCGCAAATCAAAGATCTTAAGAAAGCCGGCGCGCTCAGGTAGGAGATGAGAAAATGATGCCATTTGAAAATGTCAGGATTGCAGATTTTACCACTATGCTGGCAGGCGCCGGCATCTGCCGTGAGTTGGCCGACCTGGGCGCTGACGTGATCAAGATCGAACCCGTCGACGGAGATCCCTATCGCATGATGGGCGCAAGCTTCCTTAGCTTGAACCGCAACAAGCGCGCTATCGTAATAGACCTGCGCAAAGATGATGCCCGTGATATCGCCTACAAGCTCATCTCAAGCTGCACCATGCTGGTGGAAAATTCCCGGCCCGGCATAATGCGGAAGCTCGGCATGGACTATGATAAAGTCAAACAGATAAAATCGGACATCATATACATATCCAGCCCGGCTTTCGGCTCCCGGGGACCGGAGGCCGCTCGCCCGGGCTATGATCCCCTCTTCCAGGCCTGGAGCGGTATGATGGAGGGCCAGGGTGGTATCGGACAGACGCCGGTCTACCACAAGATACAACTGAATGACGAGATGGCAGTGTTGTTGGGCGCCTTCGGAGCATCTGTGTCGCTATTTAATAAGCTGCGTACCGGACATGGGCAATTCGCTGAGACCTCCCTCCTGCGCGCAGCCGTTACACTGCAATCGGGGAACTGCATTAAACATAAGGACACGAAACGGAAAATCCTCGGCAAGCCCGATATCAAGGGATTGAGCGCCACCAACCGCATGTACCAGTGCATGGACGGTGGGTGGATCTATGTATACTGCGCCAAAGAAGAGCACTGGGTCACAATGTGCGATGTGATGGGACTGAAGAAGCTTGCCGCCGACCCGCGCTTTGCCACGGCGGCGGCCCGCAGGAGGCATGATAAGGAACTGACGGCTATCCTGTCCGATGGCTTTCTGGCGACCCCCGCCGGCACGTTTGCATTCTTGTTCCTGATCAAGGGCGTTCCTGCAGCCCTGTCGCAAGATATACCGAGCCTGCTGAAGGACCAGTTCTGTATGGATACGGGTGTCTATGAATTCCAGCAACATCCGGAAGCCGGATCTGTGCAGCTACAAGGGGTCGTGGCAGAATTCTCGGAAACGCCGGGGAAGGTCAGGCGGCCTACTCCAATGCTAGGCCAACATACCGATGAAATCCTCCTGGAGATAGGCTATACAAAGGAACAGATTGAGGATTTCAAGGCCAGAAAGCTGGTGGTACAGTCAGTTGTGCCTCAGAAATAGTTGATGGCAATATAGCCCGCGACCGGGATAATACGAAGGCTGATTATAAGTCATAGCAAGATTAATTTAATAAGGAGCATTAGTAATATGACCAATAGTTCACGTTTTTCCCTAAAGGGCAAGGTGGCCTTGATAACAGGTGCCAGCAGGGGCATCGGCCGCTCCGCTGCCCTGGCGTTCGCGGAGGCCGGCGCCGATGTGGCCCTGGCCAGCCGCAAGCAGGAGGACCTGGAAAAAGTAGCCGCTGAAATAAAAGCTTTGGGCCATAAGGCACTGCCGGTGGCTGCCCACACAGGCAAATTGGACGAAATACGTAAACTTGTTGAGACGGTCGTAAGTCAGTTCGGCCGCATAGATATCCTGGTCAATAATGCTGGTGGTTCGCCGGCCACTGCTTCGTGCCTGGACGCAGAAGAACGCCTGTGGGACACTATCATGAATTTAAATTTGAAAGGTGTATATTTTCTCAGCCAATTGGCAGCACGTGTTATGAAAGAACACGGCGGCGGCACCATCATCAATGTTGCGTCAGTCAGCGGTTATAAGCCGGAATATAAAAACGGTATATATTCCATAGCCAAATCCGGTGTCACGATGCTTACCAAGTCAATGGCGCTGGAACTGGCGCAGTTTAACATCAGGGTCAATGCCATAGCGCCTGGTTCAATCATGACAAAACTCCTGGCTGGTAATTGGCAGGGCTTGCCGGAGGACCTGGCCAAGATGGTTCAGTCGTATGCGGCAGGTTTATCACCGATGAACCGAATAGCTGACCCTGATGAGATATCCGGAGCCATGTTGTACCTTTCTTCTGATGCTTCCAGCTTTACCACCGGTGAGACCATTGTAATCGACGGTGGGATGCTGTGTGGCACGGTTACTATGCGATAGGAATACCGGGAAACGATATGCGGACAGGTTCCGCGACTATTGGTGGTTACCGCACCGTTATATTCGTACGAAATTGTGTGGCGTAACGTATATCCGGGTAACTTGAGTTTTAATTGACGCGATAAAACACATGAAACATGAGACAAATGCATCAGCCCGCTGGCTGAAAGGCCTTCTTAAAAAGGTGGCAGACAGCCGTTTGTCGGTAGATGACGCGGTGAAGGAGTTAAGCGTACTACCATACGAGGATATGCTGCATGCCAAGATTGACCACCACCGCGGGCTGCGCACAGGTTTCCCGGAGGTCATCTACGGGCCTGGCAAGACGCGTAAGCAGCTTCTTGCCATACTGGGGCGGATGATCAGCAGAACGGAGAAGATCCTGGTCACGAGGGTTGACGAGGCCACCTTTAGAGCGGTGAAGGCGGAGATACTGGATGCGCGATACAATGTCGACGCCCGGGTAATAGTAATCAACCGGGCCAAGGGCGAAAAACTGCGAACCGGCATCACAGTGGTGACCGGGGGCACAGCCGATATCCCTGTGGCCGAGGAAGCCGCCCTTACGGCGGGACTTATGGGAAACAGGGTTGGAAGGATATTCGACGTTGGCGTGGCAGGAATACACAGGCTGTTCGACCACCTGCCGGTGATACGAATGTCCCGCGTCGTGGTGGCGGTTGCCGGCATGGACGGAGTGCTGCCTGCCGTGCTGGGAGGGCTGGTCGACTGCCCGGTGATCGCCGTGCCAACCAGCGTAGGTTATGGCGCCAGCTTCAGTGGCGTGGCGCCCTTGCTGACCATGCTCAATAGCTGCGCTCCGGGCGTGTCTGTGGTCAATATTGATGGAGGATTCAATGCCGGTTACCTGGCAGGTTTGATTAACAGGATATGAGTAAGCGAATATTGATCAAAGAATTGGCCTATGTTCGAAGCGGCGATAAGGGTGATATATCTAATGTCCGGGCTGTTGCGTTCAATAAGGAAAACTACGAAATCCTCAGAAAACAAGTGGCGCCCCAGAAGGTGAAAAACCATTATAACGAGATGGCCAAAGACGATGTAAAGGTCTGCAAGCTGCCGAATATCGACTATCTTTAGTTGATGATGTACCACGCGCTTGGTGGAGGCGCTACCTATACCCGCAGGTTTGATGAGATAGGTAAAGCAATCTGCTAGGGAATGCTTTTCATGCGAGTTGAAGTTACAGATGGTTCCAAGTCGGCTAAACTGCCGATGTAATGCTGAACGTCAAGATATA
The DNA here is from genome assembly GCA_041300305.1 of Dehalococcoidia bacterium. Taxonomy (GTDB): domain Bacteria; phylum Chloroflexota; class Dehalococcoidia; order GIF9; family UBA5629; genus CAIMUM01. The sequence continues at coordinate 6,334 of JBFYUA010000013.1, forward strand.
TCTGAATAAAGGAGAAATGTAATGATAAAGACACCGATGACCGAACTATTCGACTGCAAATATCCTATCATGCTTGCCGGAATGAACTGGATCACGACCCCCAAGCTGGTTGCGGCCGTATGTAACGCAGGGGGGCTGGGTATCTTCGCGACCGCAAGGTGCACGCCGGAGGAAGCGAGGAAGAATATTCGGCAAATCAGGGAAATGACCGACAAGCCCTTTGGCATCAACCAGATACTCAATATGGGGCCGATTGCCAAAGAAACGATCGAAGTCGCCGTAGAAGAAAAAGTACCCGTGATCAATTACACACTGGGCAAGCCATGGTTCATCGACAAGGTACATGCTTACGGAGGGAAAGTACTTGGAACTACGGCAACCGTAAAGCATGCCATAAAAGCCCAGGAACTGGGTTGCGATGCTATCGTAATTACCGGGCTCGAGGCAGCGGCGCATGGGGAAGAAGCTACTACACTTGTACTACTGCCGATCGTGGCCAGCAAGGTCAAAATACCGATTATATCTGCCGGCGGTTATCAGAACGGCTGCGGTCTGATTGCGGCGCTGGCGCTGGGCGCAAGCGGCATCTCGATGGGCACCCGGTTTGCGATGACCGAAGAAAGCCCCGTGCACCACAATTTCAAACAGTACTGCCTTAAAGCCAGCGAGAATGATACGCTACGCAGTAACAGGTTCGATGGACTGCCTTCTAGGATGCTGAAGACGCCGGTCACAGAGCGATTAGCGAAAAGCAGCTTTCCCCTGGTTGAAGCTATGCGAGGCGCGATTATGGTAAAGCAGATGCTCAATTTGAGTTGGGGACAGTTCGTCGGGATGAGCATCAAGATGGTATCCGCGGAGGAAAGTCATCCTCTGTGGGTACAGGCCCGCCAGGCCGCTTCCAGCTATCGCGCAATAAAAGGCATCTATGATGGTGACATGAAAGAGGGCATCTTCATCGCAGGACAAGTCATTGGTGCTTGCGATGATCTGCCGCCGGTGAAAGTTCTGGTAGACAGGATCATGTTGGAAGCGGAAGATTTCATTAAAAAAGAATACGCGTTGTTAACTGAAACCTTTGCTAGCCGCTGATGAATTTATGAATTGAACCAAACTCCCAACGCCAGTCTCTGTTTCAGCAGGTCAGTTATTAGACGGTGTGATGGAGCCGGGGCCTCCCCCACCTCCACCATTTATCTTGCCGGCATTAATTCAGTACACCATATATGATGATGTGTGCTGAGTTTGGTAATAACGTCACCACTTACACGAGTGAAAAATGGGCTAATTTGTACTCTGACAGATAAATCGTAGCTAAAGTTAGGTAATAATATCGCCTAACTTGGTGGGCCATTGTGGATTCGAACCACAGACCCCAGTCTTATCAGGACTGTGCTCTAACCAGCTGAGCTAATGGCCCCCTTGAAATGCAGAGTAAAGTATATAGGCTGCCGTAAATCAGTGTCAAATACCCTGCATTCCAATGCGCTTGGTTTCTACCCGGCTTTATTTGATTTTATAGACCCAGCCATGCTTATCGGGCTTTTCCCCGTACTGTATGCCCGTGATGGTGTCGTACAGCTTCAGCGACAGCGCGCCCACCTTGCCCTTGTTCACGGAGATGTTCTTGCCCTTGTGGTGTATCAGGCCGATGGGCGATATGACGGCCGCCGTGCCGGTCCCAAAGGCCTCTTTGAGCGTGCCTTTTTCGGATGCGGCTATGACTTCATCCATGGACAACCTGCGCTCACTGACCTTCATGCCCCAGTCCCTGGCCAGCTGGATGACCGAGGCGCGCGTCATGCCGGCCAGTATCGTGCCGCTCAGGTGTGGCGTGATCAGTTCGTCGCCGATGTGGAAGAAGACGTTCATGGTGCCGACTTCCTCGATGTAGTTCCGGTGCACACCGTCCAGCCAGAGCACCTGTGTGAAGCCTTTCTTGAGCGCTTCGTGCGCCGCCAGCAGGCTGGCGGCGTAGTTGCCGGCGGTCTTGACTGCGCCCATGCCTCCCTCCACCGAGCGTGCGTGCTCGATGGCTGTGATCAGCTTGACCGGGTTGAAGCCCTCCTTGTAGTAGGCGCCCACCGGGGATAGGATGACAAAAAACCTGTAGCTATGCGAAACATGGACGCCCAGGTTGCTGTCCGCCGCGAAGGCAAACGGCCTGATATAAAGCGAGTAGCCCTTCTGCCGGGGCACCCACTCCCTGTCCATCTTGATCAGGTGCACCAGGCCCTCCTTAAAGGTAGGCCCATCGACTTCGGGTATGCAGAGCCGGCGGCATGACCTGTTGAAGCGCTCGATGTGCTCATCCAATCTGAAGATGTTGATCGAGCCGTCGCCGGCGTAAAAAGCTTTGAGTCCTTCGAACACTGCCTGTCCGTAATGCAGGGTTGACAGCGAAGGCAGCAGCCTGATAGGACCGAAGGGTACAATTTTCGGCTTCATCCAGTGCCCTTTTCCGTATGATATGGACAACATATGGTCGGTGAAGACATCGCCGAAGCCGAGCTTCGAAAAATCGACCTTCTTTATTTTAGTCTGTTTAATTTTTTTAACTTCCATTGTCGTTATGACCTCCTGAAGCAAATTTTCAGCCGCGGTTACTGGGGAAGAGGGGACTCGAACCCCTACGCCTTGCGGCACATGATCCTAAGTCATGCTCGTCTGCCAGTTCCGACACTCCCCCGTGGATACATCGCAGGCAGGCTATTTTACCAGATGCCCACCCACACGGCTATCCGGAAATGCGAAGAAAAAAACAGGCAGGGTATCTGCGATAGCAAGTACCCTGCCTGTCGGCTATTTTGCTGAATATTCTGTTTTAACAGAGAAGCTTAATTGTCGTTCCGCGCGTTTCTTAGTCGCCGGGTTTGCCGATAGCCCAGAGCGTTTTAATCGCAGCGATTACTGCCGCCGGTGATACAAATACTGTGACGTAGAAAAGGATACCGCCGATTAATTTATCGATGTTGAGCATGGTCAGCGATCCGAATGCGTTGCCGACGACTATCAATGCTATTGCGGCCAGCAGCAGCGCCTGAGTTTCCTTGGGTGTGATGTTGAGGAAGCCGATTACGATGCCCAGGATAACCAGGATGAGTACTAAGAGACCATTCGCAGGCAGGAATACGCCCGCTATTAATGAGATGACCAGGCCGATAATAAATGCCCAAAAGCCTACCAAACCTGCAACCCTTGCCTTATCTATAGCCATGAAACCCTCCTTTTGTATTTGAATTATTTATTTGCACGCTTATTATACTACTTTGCGCGGAAAAAATAATAGGTAAATCCCCTTATATTTCACAAGAGGAGATTCACTGAGCCGCTTGGGACTCGAACCCAAAACCGGTTGATTAAGAGTCAACTGCTCTGCCAGTTGAGCTAGCGGCCCAAGAAGCCAATATAGTAGCACCTGTACGGGAAATGCGCAACCCTGGCGCCTGTTCCCGGGTAGCCGGTATAATAGCCTGCAGGCAAATGGCGGCAGGGAAAATATGCGAAGGCGATTCGAGGTTACCGACCACACGGCCGATATCGGCATCACAGCCTACGGGCGGGACCTGGCTGAACTGATGGCCAATGCGGCCTGCGGAATGCTGACCCTCATCGCCGACCCGCAAACGGTAGACTCCACGCTAACCGCGAAAATCAAGCTCGAAGAAAGGGACGATGTCACACTGCTGGTTGTGTGGCTAAATACACTGCTTTACGAGTTGGATGTCAACCGCCTGCTTTTCCGTGAATTTGATATAGTAATGTCCGAGCCAACAAAGCTATCCGCGGTCTGCCGCGGCGAAAAACTGGACCCGTCCAAACACAGCCTCATACGCGAGGTCAAGGCAGCCACTTACCATAATCTCAGTATCCGCGAAGAAAATGGGACTTATTCAGCAAGTATTATCTTCGATATCTAACGGAAAAGGCAGTGAGCTATGGGACAATGGCAGGGTAAGATAAACAGGATTGACGATTACCTCTGGGAGATACCGCAGGATTACAAAGCTGGTATGCGTGTGGCCGGGCGGGTATATGCCGACGAGGCCATGCTGGGCGCTATCCGGGAGGAGCAGTCCCTGGAGCAGGTAGCCAACGTGGCCTTCCTGCCGGGCATCGTCGGCTGCTCTATGGCCATGCCGGATATCCACTGGGGCTACGGCTTCCCCATCGGTGGCGTGGCTGCCACCCGTGTGCGCGACGGTGTGATATCGCCCGGCGGCGTAGGATACGATATCAACTGCGGCGTCAGGCTGCTGCGCACTGATCTTGACGAGGATGAGGTGGAACCGCTGATAAGGGAACTGGTAAACCACCTCTTCCACAATGTGCCTTCCGGCCTGGGTAAAGAGGGAAAGATCAAGCTCAGCGAACGTGAATTGGACGAGGTGCTCGGATCGGGCGCCGCCTGGGCCGTCAGGCATGGTTATGGCACACCCCTCGACCTCGACGTCACCGAGGAGCAGGGTTGCATGAAAGTTGCAGACCCCTCCAAAGTCAGCGACAAAGCTAAAAAACGCGGCATGCCGCAACTCGGTACACTGGGTTCGGGCAACCATTTCCTCGAGGTGCAGGTGGTACGTGAGATATTTGATGCGGAGGCTGCCGGCGCCATGGGCATCACGCGCGCCGGACAGGTCCTGATGCTGATCCATACAGGTTCCCGCGGACTGGGGCACCAGGTCTGCGACGACTACCTGCGCGTCATGGGCCAGGCGGTCGCCAAATACGGCATCGCACTGCCCGACCGCCAGCTTGCCTGCGCGCCTGTGGACTCGGAGGAGGGACGTGACTACCTGGCGGCCATGGCCTGTGCGGCCAATTATGCCTGGGCCAACCGCATGCTCATCGCCCACTGGGCGAGGGACTCGTTCAGCAGGGTGCTCGGCAGGAAACCAGGGGAAATCGGCATGCAACAGGTCTACGACGTGGCCCATAATATAGCTAAAATCGAGGACCACACTGTCGAAGGAAAGAAACAGGCGTTGTGTGTTCACCGCAAAGGGGCAACGCGGGCCTTCCCTGCGGGTCAGGCGGACGTGCCTGAAAGATACAGGACCATCGGGCAACCGGTCCTTATCCCCGGGGATATGGGACGCTGTTCCTTCATTGCCGTGGGCACTGACAGGGCCATGGCAGACACCTTTGGCTCGACCTGTCATGGCGCCGGCAGGCTGCAGAGCCGCGGTGCGGCCAAACGGGGTATGAAGGGTATTGACATCGCCGCAGAGCTGGCTTTACGCGGCATCTATGTAAAAACCGGCAACCGGGGGTCACTGGAAGAGGAAGCCTCAGATGCTTACAAGGATGTGGTTGATGTTGTGCAGGTGGCGGTGGGCGCAGGCATCTGCCGCAAGGTTGCCAGGGCCGCGCCCATGGGGGTGATTAAGGGCTAAAGGCGCAATAATAATTCACCAAATTACGCTTAATGGCGTTTGTCATAACGGCTGCAAACATGTAAAATGGGGCATAAATTTTAAAAAAAGGAGTAATTAAAATGGGTCTTGCCAGAGAAGTAGTAATTGTTGACTATTTACGCTCCCCGTTTTCCAGGTCACGCCCCAAGGAACCCGAGAAGGATTTATTGAACGGCTACAGGATGGATGAAGTCCTGGCCATGCTCTGGAATGAGATGATCAAGAGGAACAAACTGGACCCCAAGGAGATCGATGAGGCCATCACCGGCACCGCCAACCCGCTCCTTGAGAACTTCACCTTCGGAGGCAAATTCCCCGCCTTTTATGCCCAGTTGCCCTTCGAAGTTGCCACCCAGCAGGTTGACCAGCAGTGCGGTTCAGCCATGTGCGGCCTGCGCACCGGCGTCATGAGCATTGCCTGCGGCTATTCGGACGTGGTC
>JBFYUA010000031.1:0-3282 GCA_041300305.1 Dehalococcoidia bacterium
ACTTAATTTAGCTCAGGAATATCCATGTTCTCTGGGATACCAATGGAGCGAAACATGCTGGTTTTGGTGGTAACATCACCAATATCGCGAGTGAAAAAATAGGCTATTTCGGACTCTGGTAGATAAACCGTAGCTAAAGTTGGGCGATATTATTACCTAACTTGGTGGGCCATTGTGGACAGTTCCCGAACTCCTGTTTGAGAGTAAAGGGCTTATTCCGATGCTCCAGCAATTGCTTTCAGGAGGATAAGATGGCTAACAATAATTTTCTGAATGCGGTTGTATCGCTGACCTTCCATCCCGCCTGTATTAATTGGAAGCCGCCACTGGCTGAAATCAAACTTGACAATTAACACCAGAGGAAGTATCTTCAATGTAGATACTATTTAGGGAGGCTTGAATTGAAGGCTCGAATACAAAAATGGGGCAATAGTCTTGCTTTGCGTATCCCTAAGTCTTTTGCTTCAGAAGCAGGTTTGCAAAGAGAAACCTTTATTGAACTAACACTATCGGAGGGAAAGCTCATAATAACTCCTTTGGCTAAACCGAAGTTTACTCTTAAACAGCTATTGGCAAAGGTTAATAAAGAGAATTTGCATCATGAGACGGATACCGGCCCTGCTACAGGTAACGAAGCATGGTAAGCGCTTTAACCTATATTCCAAAATGCGGAGACATTGTGTGGATAACCCTAAATCCTCAAGCCGGACATGAACAATCAGGACGCCGCCCTGCCCTGGTACTTTCACCTATTAGCTATAATGATAAGACTGGGTTGGCCATCCTTTGTCCCATCACCAGCGTTGTCAAGGGCTACCCTTTCGAAGTACTACTTCCTGAAAGATTGCCAGTGGCGGGGGCAATCTTATCTGACCAGGTAAAAAGCCTGGATTGGCGTATTAGAAATGCGGAACTATTATGCACCGTGCCTGCCGGAATTATATCTGAGGTGCTCCTAAAACTGAACACGTTATTATCTCACTAAACAAATGCAATAAGGTCTAAACCGAGTTGCGACTCGGACTAATTGATGGGGGAGAGGTCACCAACATGTCATCAATTGTTATGAGGCTAATTTTTGTGGCGTTCCAGCGTTCCTCGTAAAGACATTAACAATGTATGGTAATATAATACAAAAGGACGGAAAACTTGGAACAAAAATCATTGTACGAAGCCCGGGAACTGGTCGCGCAGGTTGGCAAAATCATGCTGGAGCGCAACCTTACCGACCTGGCCGGCGGCAATATCAGCGTCCGCGTCGATGACAGGGTCATCATGTCTCCCAGTTATGCCGGCACACGCAAGTTCTGGCAACTCAAGCCGGAGGATGTGCTGGTACTGGACCTGCAGGGCAATCTGATAGAAGGAGAGGGTAAAATCTCACGCGAGGCGCCCACCCACCTGAAGCTGCTAAATGGATTCTACCCGCGGGGTCAGGCCGTCATACATGCCCATGCACGCAATATCATGGTGTTCTGCGCCACCCGCCAATCCATACCTCCCGTGCTTGAATATGCCTACAAGTTCGGCGAGATAAAGCTGGCCGAATATGCCCGCGGGGGTGTGCAGAATGAGCAGTTGGCCGAGAACGTGTATCTGGCGTTGGGCGGCCAGGAGGGGAAAATGGCCGAACAGGCTGCGGGCGTGATGGTCCCCTGGCACGGCCTTTTCGCCGTGGGCAAGGACCTGTATTCCGTGCTGGACGCCGTAGAGCGCATCGAGGTCAACGCGCGCTGCATAATTTACGGGAGGATGTTGCTCAATGACGAAGACAAGCTGTACCGCTCCCGCCACGACCTGGCCAAATACCTCGGGACAGGCGGCGGGGACGGCGAGTAGCCCCTGTCATGATTGTTACTGTTACACTTAACCCCGCTGTAGACCGCACCTACTTCGTCAGGGATTTCGCCTGGAACCGCACCATCCGCGCCTCGCAGTCCGTGGCGGGCATGGGAGGCAAGGCTACCGACGCCTCCTGGGTGCTGGGCGAGCTTGGCTATGCCAGCCTGGCGCTGGGTTTTGCCGCCGGCGCTACGGGCAGGCTGATGGAGAAGATGCTGCGGCAGCGCGGTTGTATGACTGATTTCGTCCGCGTTGAGGGCGAGACCCGCACCAATATCGTTATCGTCAGCGGTGGGGGCAACGGCCAGAGCACACTGGCCGAACCCGGGTTACAAATCGATTCCAGGCACACAGAGAAATTCCGCAGGAAATTCAGCTCTGCCCTGAAGAAGGCCTCATGTTTTCTTATCGGCGGCAGCCTACCACCGGCGCTGGACGCGTCCATTTATACCGAACTTGTCAAACGGGCCAGGCAGGCAGGGCTGCCGGTGGTCTTCGATGCCAGCGGTCCCGGGCTTAAGGCCGGCATGGAAGGCCGCCCCACCATCGCCAAGCCCAATATTGACGAGATAGCCGAGCTTTACGGACGGCCTGTTACCGGTATGGAAGAAGCTTACAGGGCCGGCAGGGAACTGCAGGATAGATACGGCGCCGCGTTGGTAATCACGCTGGGCAGCGAAGGCGCCCTGGCTGTGCTGCCCGGCCGCGCCTACCGCATACCCGTGCTTGCCATACCCGTGGTGAGCACCGCCGGCGCCGGGGACGCCGTGCTGGCCGGTCTCGCCGCCGCCCTATCGCAGGGCAAGCCCATCGAGGAGGGCCTGCGCCTGGGTTTTGCCGCCGCCGCCGCCGTCTGTCTTACGCCTGCTACGGCGGACTGCCGCAAAGCCGATGTGGAGAGGTTGTTGCCGCAAATCGAATTGACGCCATATATTTAGGGTTCAATGGCCTATATCTGCAGCCCTGGAGTACTCTGCAACGGCCTGGTCCCATTTGATATACTGGAGACGTACATTTCAACAGGAAAGACGCAGGTAGATGGCAGTAGTTCACCTCGTTTCGCACACCCACTGGGACCGCGAATGGTACCTGTCCTTTCAGCAGTTCCGCCTTAAGCTGGTCCATTTAATCGATAAGCTCCTCTTCGTTCTGGAAACCGATCCAGCTTACAGCAATTTTATGCTGGACGGCCAGACTATTGTGCTGGAGGATTACCTTGACATCCGGCCGGAAATGGAGGCCGAACTGCGCCGGCATATCCGGGAAGGCCGTATCCAGGTCGGCCCCTGGTATTGCCTGCCGGACGAGTTCCTGGTCAGCCCGGAATCGCTCATCAGGAACCTTGCAGAGGGTATGGCGGGCGCACGCAAATTCGGCGCCTGCATGGAAGTGGGATACATTCCCGACTCGTTCGGACATATCGGCCAGATGCCGCAGATA
>JBFYUA010000079.1:0-8153 GCA_041300305.1 Dehalococcoidia bacterium
GTGATGGATATCCTGCTTGCCGACGATGAGATCGGGGGCGTGCTTTTCACCCAGGTGGCTTTTACCCCCAAATATAACGACATGATGCAGATGTTCCTGAATTACCTGGCGGAAAAACATCCCCACAAGCCCTTCATGTCCGCCATCTCCGGCACATACAACGGTGATTTCATCAACGCATTGCAGCAGGAAGGCAAGCACCTGGCTTTCCATACACCGGAGAGGGCGGCAAGGGCCTTCTCACACCTGTGGCAGTACTCCCGGCTACGGCGCGGGCTCTAAGATTATGCGCGCGTCCACTGCCAGCGCCCCGCTCTTATAAGCGAAAACCGGGTTGAGGTCCAGTTCCTTTATTTCGGGGTTCTTATCTACAAAGTCAGACACTTTAACGATCAGCTCTTCCAGGTAAGGTACGTCTGCCGGGTCCTGGCCGCGGTAACCTTTGAGGATCGGAAAGCCCTTGATCTCGGTTATCATCTCACCGGCGTCCCTCTTTGTCATCGGCACAATGCGGAATGAGACGTCTTTCAGCACCTCGACGAGTATACCGCCCAGGCCGAACATGATGACCGGGCCGAATTGCGCGTCCTTGGTCATGCCGATGATGACCTCGATACCCTGTTTGGCCATCTTTTGCACTGTTAGTCCCACTATTTTTGCTTTGGGGTAATGTTTTTTCACACTGGCAAGTATCTCGCTGTAGGCCTTCCCCACCTGCGTGGCATTCTGGATATTCAGCTTTACGCCGCCCGCGTCGCTTTTATGCGCCACGTCCGGCGACACAATTTTCATCACCACGGGAAAGCCCATTTTCTTAGCAAGTTCCATCGCTTCAGTTTTGGATGTTGCCAGCTTCGTCTCAACCACCGGTATCTTCGCGGCTTTCAACAGCTCTTTCGATTCAATCTCCGTTAACAGGGTCCTCTTTTCTTTCCTGGCTTTACCCAAAATCTCAGCTTTTGTCATCTTTCATCTCCTCTTTCATGCGGCCTAATCAGTACTACCTTACATAGAAAAACCGGCTACATTTTAGCCAATCAACAGGCTGATTGCAAAATATCCGCGTTACATTATATCATTACTTGTTTTGATTACAGGTCCGGTTAACCATGAACAACCCTGATACCCCTGAAAGACTGAAGCTGCTGGCCATGGCCGGCAGCCCGCGGCGGGGGTGCAACACCGACCGCCTGTTAAATGAAGCTATTGCAGGGGCAGCCGGGCAGGGAGCGCTGGTAAAGCAGGTTACCCTGGCCGACCTGGATATCGCGCCCTGCCGGCATTGCGACGCGTGCGTGCAGTTGGGAGGCAGGTGCGTGATCGAGGACGATATGCAGCAGGTGCACGAGGACATCCGGGGATACGACCGTTTCATAATTGCTTCCCCGGTATTTTTTATGGGGCTGACCGCCCAGGCCAAGGCCATGATAGACCGCTGCCAGGCTTTATGGGTGATGAAAAACGTCCTCAACCTCCCGGTCCGCCTGAAAGCCGGCCCCGCCAGGAAAGGCATATTTATCTCGGCCGGGGGGACGGAGTATACCAACCTTTTCCAGGGATCGGTTACGACAATAAAAAGCTGGTACAGTACCCTTGATATAGAATATGCGGGAGAATTATTGCTGCCGGGGATAGACAAATGTAACGCAGTGACCGGGTACCCGGCTTTTCTCAAAGAGGCGTTTTTACTCGGGCAACAGTTGGCAAAATAAATATACAAATTAACAGGAGGTCTAAATGGATTTCTATTTAACCGAGGAACAAAAGATGTTCCAGTCAATGGTCAGGGATTTCGCCACCAACGTGGTCAAGCCTGAAGCCAACAAGATCGACGAGGAGAGCAAGTTTCCCGCGGAGATATTCAAAAAAGCGGCGGAACTGGGCATCTTCGGCATCACCATCGATGAGAAATACGGGGGGAGCGGCGGGGACTACCTGTCCATGACCATATGCTGTGAAGAACTGGCGAGGGCCTCCGGCGGTTTGGCGGCGATATTCCTGGCCAACCTTTCGCTGGCCTGCTACCCCATCTATAAATTCGGCACCGAGGAACAGAAAAAGAAGTACGTGGGGCCGATCGCGCGGGGTGAAAAAATATGCTGCTTTGTCCTGACCGAACCGGGCGCGGGCAGCGACGCCGGCGCTACAACAACGACGGCCGTGAAAGAGGGGGATAGTATCGTCCTGAACGGCAATAAGATATTCATCACCAACGGGGCCGAGGCATCGATTGCCGTAGTGTTCGCCATGGAGGACAAGTCCAAGGGCAACAGGGGCATATCGGCATATATAGTTGAGAGCGGCACCCCCGGTTACTCCGTGGGCAAGCTGGAACACAAAATGGGCATCCACGGTTCATCGACGGCGGAGCTGGTATTCGAGAATTGCAAAATCCCCAAAGAAAACCAGTTGGGCGAGTCCGGCAAAGGGCTGCGCTACGCCATGGAATCAATCGATGCCAGCCGTGTTACCGTTGCGGCGCAGGCGCTGGGCATATCACAGGCCGCCTTCGACGACGCCCTGGCTTACTCTCAAACACGTGTACCGTTCGGCAAGCCCCTGGCGCAGCACCAGGCTATTCAGTGGATGCTGGCGGACATGGCCACCCAGATCGACGCGGCGCGCATGATGGTGTACCGCGCAGCCTGGCTGAAGGACAAGGGCGTGAATTATATGAAAGAGGCCGCCATGGCCAAGCTCTATGCCGCGGAAGTTTCGTGCTTCGTGACCAACAAAGCGCTGCAGATCCACGGCGGTTACGGCTATTGCCGGGACTACCCCATGGAGCGCTACCTGCGCGATGCCAAGATCACCGAGATTTACGAAGGGACCTCGGAGATGCAGCGCATGACCATTGCGCGCGCATTGACCACACAATAAAAGTGATTTAAATAGCGGGAGCGGTTACAGCCTGGCGATACCGCGCAGGTCAGCGATATTTGCGATGCCCTCTGCCTGAATGAACCGGTCAAGGCCATCGATAATATCGAGTGCGGTCCGCGGGTTGACCAGGTTGGCCGTTCCCACCTCCACCGCCGTGGCGCCCGCCATGATGAACTCCAGCGCGTCTTCGGCGGTCATTATCCCGCCGCAACCGATAACCGGTATTTTGACACACCCGGCAACCTTCCAGACCATCGCCAGGGCGATGGGTTTAATGGCAGGGCCGGACAACCCGCCGATTATATTGCCGAGGCGCGGTTTACGCCTTTTAACGTCGATAGACATGCCGCTGACCGTGTTTATCAGCGATACGGCATCAGCCCCCGCCGCTCCTACCGCTACTGCTATGGCGGCGATATCGGTTACATTAGGGCTCAATTTCACTATGACCGGCAGGGAGGTCGCTTTCCTGACGGCAGCGGTAACTTCAGCAGCGGAGACCGGGTCCGTGCCGAATTGCAGGCCGCCCTGCCTGACATTGGGACAGCTTATGTTAACTTCTATCCCGCTTACGCCTGCCAGGCCCTCCAGTTTCGCGGCTACTTTCCCGTATTCCTCCACGGTGTCCCCGGCGATATTGACGATAACCGGGACCCTCCATTTTGCCCAGGCCGGCGCCTTTTTTGATATAAGCTCCTCCACACCGATATTCTCCAACCCGACCGAGTTCAAAACTCCGGCCGTGACTTCGATAATGCGCGGTTGCGGGTTGCCGCTCCGCGGTTTCAGGGTAGTGCCCTTGCAGATAATTGCGCCCATCTTCTGAAAATCGACGATGTCCGCGGTCTCGTCCCCGTATCCCCAGGTGCCCGACGCTGCGATGACCGGATTAGCAAGGTGGAGGCCGGGTGCAATTTGGACCCTTAACGATGAACCGCTCATCAGGTTTTAACTTCCGGCTTCCTGCTGCGTACCGATTTCAATTTTCCCTCCATGGTCAGCTCTTTATCAGTGCGGTCATCAATTTTCAGGGTTGTGACGACCCGCGCCGCGCCCTTGCTAAAAGGCGCATCGTGCATCTGCCGGGTAACCTTGAGAACCTCGCTGAGCGTCCCTTCCACAATGGTGCCCATGGGGGTCAGCCGGTAATTGACCTCCGGGTTAGCTTCCAGAATGCCGATGCAGCAGGCAACATATTCGCTGACGCCGGCGCTGCCCGTGCCCAGGGGTACAACGGATATTTCGGCTACTATTATCCTTTCCTTCATGGCCGCCCCCTTAATATAATAACTATAGTATATACAAGGGGCCGCAGAAATTACAGGAGCAGTAAACTAAAGGCAAAATGACGTTAAATATGTTAGAATTTCACCTGTATTTATCATGATGACGACAGTTGAGCGGGCCGGCCGCTATCACATAAGAAGGATGGGCGACGGGGACATCCCGCAGGCCGTGGAAATTGACCTCGATGCTTTCCCCAACCAGTGGCCGCACGCATCGGCCAGCTCCTTCCATCACGAGTTACGCAACAAGCTGGCGTATTATATCGTGGTGGGAGAAGACGGCGCCGCTGAAAACGGCGGCAACGGTCAATCCGTCACAGGTTTAAAAGAAATAGCCTCGTATATCAGGCAACTTTTTCGCAGGGACCGTTTTTTCGGTCCCGCCGGCCAGGGCAGTGAATACCTGGCCGGGATGGCCGGCATCTGGATGATGGTTGACGAGGCCCATATAGTCACCATCGCCGTCAGGAACAACCGTAAAAACCTGGGGTTGGGCGAGTGGTTGCTTATCAATATTATCGAACTGGCCGTGCAATTACGCGCCAAATATGTGACACTGGAAGTACGCGTTTCCAACAGGACGGCGCAGACGCTGTATGAAAAATACGGTTTTACCAGGGCCGGAACGCGCAAGAAATATTACTCCGATAACGGGGAGGACGCCCTGATAATGACTACCTGCGAACTGGATTCGCCGGCTTACCAGGCAACCCTGCAGGGGCTCAAGGACGAACACCGCAACCGCTGGCGCCGGTGCTATCCCTGAATAATAACGAATTTTATGGAGCGTAAATCATGGGAGAAATGAAAAGTGCCTGGCAGATAGCCATGGAGAAAGCCGATAAATTGGGCAAGGTCAGCCCGGACGAACTTAACAGCATCAAATATGTGCCTGAGGGCAACAGGATAGCCTCGCTATTCATCCTGGACGAGAAAAGCGATTTATTATCTGAACTGGCCAAATTCCCGCCGGGCGATCCAGCCAGGTTTATCAAAAAAGGTATCGACGAGATACTGGTCCGCAACATCACACTTCCGCGTAACGATGAAGATGCCCGCAAAACAAACAGGGCCATGGCAGGACTGCGCCTGATCAAAGAGAATAAAAAACAGCTTGAATCGGTTCTCGGCCTGGTCAATACCCTGGTCAACCAGTACCAGGTGGCCCTTCAGCAGACCTACGCCGAATTCAAGAAAAAAGCTGAGGTCACGATACAACAGGCGTCACGTACCATGCGGCCCCAGAGGGGGGACCAGGTGCCGCCGGAACAGAAGCTGCAGTTACAGCTGCAGGAGGAATGGCGCATGGTGCACGGCGAACTGGACGCCCAGTATGACAGGGCCCTGGAAGAGCACCGGCGGAAGATACTTGAATTAAACTGACGGGGATAGATTGCTTCGTCGCCTGCGGGCTCCTCGCAACGACATTTTTGGGGCGCCCTCCGCGGTAATGTTTTTGGTGGCGAGGCCGCCTTTTTTACCCCTCGTCATTGCGAGCCCGAAGGGCGCGGCAATCTGTCCGTCTGTAGGGGCGTTCCTTCAGGTGCGCCCGAAAGAAAGAGCGGACGGGCCTAAAGGCCCATCCCTACATTTGGGTCCGTGCTTCCCTCGTCGTAGGGGCGTTCCTTCAGGTGCGCCCGATAACGCGGGCGGGTTTAAAAACCCGCCCCTACGTTTAACAATGTCATTGATGGCACCCCCCTTTCCCTCGCATGGACACGGTGTTTCACGGCCTGAATTCCCTCGGCGTCCACCACGGGTAAAAATTCGGCATGTCCCTGCTGACTTTCATGGGGAAGGCAGCCGGCCTTTTTTCCAGGAACGATTTTACCCCTTCGTGCGAATCGCCCGCACCGTATGTCCAGTTCAGTATCCTGGACTCAAGTATATGCGCCTCCATGGGATGGTCCGCGCCCAGCATTTTCCACATCAATTGACGGCACAGGGCGACCGATATGGAAGAGCTGTTATCGACAATCTCGCGGGCGATCTGCCTGGCGCGCGGCAGCAGTTCCTCCGGTTCCAGCAATTCGCTGACCAGCCTCCTGTCC
This sequence comes from Dehalococcoidia bacterium, assembly GCA_041300305.1. Classification (GTDB taxonomy): domain Bacteria; phylum Chloroflexota; class Dehalococcoidia; order GIF9; family UBA5629; genus CAIMUM01. The sequence goes on from JBFYUA010000079.1 coordinate 6,221, forward strand.
AAGGCTTCCTGCGCGCTGAATATCCTACCGCTATAGACCCACTCCGCCGCTGTACTCATGCCTACCAGGCGCGGCAGGAACCAGGTCGCGGCCCCATCAAGTATGATGCCCCGCCTGGCGAATACAAAACCCATCCGGGCCTTATTAGATGCGATGCGTATATCCATGGGCAGCGTCAGCGTACTGCCGAATCCCACCGCCGCCCCGTTGATAGCCGCAATCACCGGCTTCTTCATGTCGTATATCCTCAGGCAAACCACACCGCCATCGTCCCTGCGCGGGGTAGTATCAGCCTTACCGGTGAACCGGTCGTAGAAAGTGTCCTGGTTATCGTCATCCGACAGGTCTGCGCCGGCGCAGAAGGCCCGGCCCGCGCCGGTCACGATGACCGCACCGACGTCGTCATCGAGGTCGGCCGCGTCGAAAGCTGCAATGAGCTCTTTACAGGAGGCGGCATTCACCGCATTCAATTTATCCGGGGTGTTAAGCGTAAGAGTCAGTATATTGTCCGCAACTTCATATTTGTGATATTTGAATTCCATCTTTCCTCCTTGATTTCTAACCGCATAATTTGCCGGACCTTCATTTTTAACGGCAGCCCGTAATTATAGGCTATTGGCTAATTAAAGAAAACGAGGGGAGGGATACCGGTGAACCGCAGATTTCCGGCCGGCCCGCCCGGAGTAATGGCTTCGAGGCAGGCAAAACTGGTATAATCTCATTGATGCATAAAACCGTTGCGAACCTTTTTATCTCCGTGGCGCTGCCCCTCGTCCTGCTGTTGTCCTGCTGCAACGCCTTCGCCTGTAACCCGTTGCCGGGCGGCATAAAAACCTATTCCGGCAGCAAAGGTGAGGAGCAGCAGCAGGTCCAACCGCCTGCGCCTTTGATCGGCCAGCCCCCGGCGCAGCCCAGCAGCACAACCGAACGGCAAATAACTATCACTGAAAGCAACAGCGTGTTTTCCATCGGCCTGCCTGCGGGCTACCGGGAGGAGCGCAGCGTAACGGCGCAGAAACCCATAGATTTCTGGTTTGAATACATCACACCCGAGATGGCCCTGGAAGTTAACGGCCGGTCCGTAGAGATACCTGTCCGCAGGAGCACGGCCAAATTGGGCTACGCTACCAATGTCTATAGCTTCAGCTATGTACTCAGGAACCTTTCAGCGCAGCCGCTTTCCTACAATTTGCATATGGCGCCATCCAAAGCAGGGGATGCCGTCCCGGCGGTTACGCGTGAGAAGTGGATAGCCCCTTAGTCCCTGTCCACAAACTCCAGGGTATGCGCAATCTCTTTCCATACCTGCAATCTATCCGGGGCGATTGCCAGCGGCGCCACGGCCCCAAATAGAATGTACCTGTTGCCCTTTTTCACACCGTAGATATAAACCTGGGAAGAGATCTTGGTTGACGACCTGGCGTCGTACAGAAATTCAAATGCCGGCGTGACGCCGTCCAGCAGGGTGGTCCCGTTATCGCTGGATATAACCTTCGGACTGGAACCACCGCCCGACAGCCTGATGGCCTTGGCCCATTCCAGGGTGACTGCGTTATAATCGACCCCGAGAGCGCTTACTATATTTATCCTGATACTGTTGGCTTGCGGTGAGTTGGAAGCGACTTCCGCGCTAAAAACCGAGTCCGCCAGGTCCTTCTCCCTGTACTCCTTGGGATACCTCAGCCGGAAATTGTAGTTGGAGTCCTTATATTCATCATATTCCCAGGGAGGAGCAGGAACGGTCTTTTTTACCACGGCAGCGCCGGTACTTGAAGGCGGTTGGTCAGCAGGTGTAATCACCATGGTAACCAGCACGTTCTGCGGGGAATTGCGCGTGCCCGTACCCTCGATAGTGATATTGTCGGTATAGGTCCCCGGCTCTTTCCCGGAAGGGGCGATAAAAATCTCGAGGTTCTTGGAATAGCCTTTCTCC
>JBFYUA010000094.1:0-5368 GCA_041300305.1 Dehalococcoidia bacterium
GCTATCCCGGTACGGATAAGTATTATAAACTGCCGGATTACGTGGGGGATTTTCTGCCCGGCAATATCGGCGCCATGGCGGTCATCATGGCGTTGAATTACCGCAACAGGACAGGGAAAGGGCAGTATATAGACCTGGCCCAGTCCGAGGCTTTGATGCGGATACTGCCCAATTTCACTTATGAAAGCATTACTGGTGAAGACCTCGGCCGCGCAGGCAACACCGATCCCACCATGGCGCCTTCAGGCATATTTAAGTCCTGCGACGGGAAATTCGTGGCGGTTGCCGCCGCCACCGACGAGCAATACAAGGGTGTTTGCGAGGCCATGGGGCGGCCAGACCTGGTAAACAAGTATAAGGACACTTTTGAGAGGCTTAAGGCCGCCAATGCGCAGGAATTAATCGATGCCACCTCCAAATGGGTCGGCAGCAGCAATGTGGATAATCTTGTTGAACTGGCCAAGAAGCATCATTTCGCTATAGCGCAGGTAGAAGACGATTACGAGATAACCCATGATGAATGGCGCCAGGAGAGGGGCAGCGTGATTGTGTTCACTGATGAAATGTACGGTAAATTAATGCTGCCCGGCATGTCTGCCATGCTGAGCAAGACACCCGGCAGGATCAAATGGCTGGCCAGGCCGTTAGGCTACCACAACCGCTACATCCTCAGGACCATACTTGGCTACTCGGACGAGGAGATCAGTCAATTAGAGAAAGAGCGTGTCATAGGTAACTGGGACGACAGGCCGGGCATCAAACCGCCGGTTTATTACGATATAGCGGCTGATCCTGTATTCAACTATAAGTGAGAATAAATTAGGGCAGATATATGAGCAATAAAGAAAAAGAACAGATTTTAGTGAGATACGGCGGTAGCCGTAAAGAGCGTGAGATATTTCTCAAGAGCATGATGAGCCCTGACGGTAAGGCCGAGGTACTGGATGATACCGTAGTACTCGATGTAAGCTACGCCAACTTAGCCGGCGACATATGCTCGAGTATATATGCGGAATTCGGCGCCGAGGTAATTAAAATCGAGCCGCCCGAAGGTGATCCTTCGCGCAAAATCACGCCTTACGGGGTAAACCGTAACGGGGTGGGCGTTCCCTTTATCATGGAGGCGCGCAACAAGCATTACATTACACTGGACCTCAGGGAGGAAGCGGGAAGGGAAGAATTCAAGAAACTGGCGAAGAAGGCCCACGTAATCATCGAGACTTATGAGCCGGGTAAAATGGACGCCTGGGGGATCGGCTACAGGCAGTTGAGTGAGATCAACCCGGGCCTGGTGTACATTGCTATCAGCCCCTACGGCCAGTACGGGAAAAAGGCGCAGGAATTCATCGGTGTCCCCGATTCCGATATCACGGCCCAGGCGGCCTCAGGTTTGCCCGCCAATATCGGCGATATGCCCAGGGAGGGAGAGCCGTGGAACTGGCCGCTGAGGGCCGGTGTCTGGTTGGGCTGGTATATATCCGGCGTGGAAGCGGCCCAGGGAGGCGCTATTGCGCGGTATTTTGCCAAGGCCGGTGGGGAAGGCCAGATGGTGGACGTGGCCACCGCTGATGCGTATGCCTCGCTGGTAGGTTACCCGGTCCTCATCGGTTTCACCTGGGACAAGGCCCGTCCGAGGATCGGCAAACACGACTTTGCTATTTACCCCTATGGTTTCTGGAAGAGCAAGGATGGCATCGTAGCCATAGCTGCTGGCAGGGACCACGATTTCAGGGCATTGCTCAAGGTGCTCAACCTCTGGAAGCACGAAGACGACTTCCGCTTTACCTTCGATCGCATACCGGACATCCTCACCCAGATCGAGGAGTTTTATAAAATTATCGAGGAGCAGACGACAAAATATACTTCCGGCGAACTGGTCAAAAAGGCGCTTGATTACAGCATCAAGTCCGCCCGTTCAAAATGGAGGGGTGGTGGGGTGCCTATCATTATGGAAGTGCAGAAACCGGCCACAGCCAGGCAGAACCCGCACTGGAACAAGCGTAAATCGTTCCAGGAATTTGATGATGAGATGCTGGGTAAATTCACCCTGCCGGTAAACTTTATCAAGATGTCCGAGTCGCCGCCGCGCGTCAAATGGGTGAAATGCGGCATAGGCCAGGACAACGCCTACGTGCGCGAGAAATACCTGAAGTAAGGGAGTTTGTATTACAGTTGATAAAGGGGCCTCAGGCGGGGCCCCTTTTATTTTGCCCGCCAGTTCCGATGCAAAGAGCAACAGTATAAAGAAAGTGCCTCCCGGGAATTCCCGGGAGGCACTCAAAGTAACTTGAGCAGAAATCTACTTTTTCTCGTAATTGAGGTCGAAAGCGGTGTCCTTGGTCATTGTACCGTAGGAGATAGTTGCCTTGCCTGCCACGTTGTATAGGCAGGGGCCGGCCGGTGCGGCGTCCCAGGTCTTGTCAACGCCACCCTGTACGGCGTCAACAGTGCCGCGCAGCTTGGCATAGACTCCGGTGATGGCAGCGGCGTCGGCGGTGCCGGCCTTAATGTCAGCGACAGTCGGACCGCCTCTGAGTCCTGCCAGCACGCCTATCGCGGCATAATCCCACAGCGGTGGTTTCTTGCCGCCGAGTGCCTTCCACAGAGGGACCGCCATGACGTGGGCCGTGACATAGTCCTTGCCCAGGCCAAGATAGTAGGGGTTGACGGCCAAGGTACCCGAGTAGTCGATGATGCTGACATTGGAGAGGCCGACCGACCCGTTGGCGGGGACGATCAGGCGCGGTACCAGTGTCTTCATACCGACCTTGGTTTTGTTGGCCAGGACATTGTAGTCCAGTGAGTCAAGTGAAACGGGGACGGCGTTGGGGTTCTTAACGGTTAGGAAAACGTTGGCCGCTATGACTTCCTCGCCTGCCCATTCATTGGATACATATCCGAGTTCAACGGTGCAGGGTTTGAGCTCCGACGGGGCCGACGAGCAGCCGGCGCCACCGAGCATGACAGCGATCATCAAGACCGCGATTGGCAAATAAAGCTTCCTCAAATCAAAACCTCCTTACTATTTAGCCGGCGCAGGCGCCGCTGCGGCCGCAGAGCGCAGGGCTGCCGGTGACTTGTACTTGTCTAATTGTGCGTACGGCGCCGGGTACATGGGTATCATCTCGCCATTGGCCTGGAACTGGGCCATGCCGATGCCCATGGCGCCCGGGATGATTTTCCTGGGGTTGGCGGGGTCCGCAGTTGTGCGCGAATGGAAGAAGCCGGGGACCTTGGTCATCTCAATCCTTTGCAGGCCCAGGGTACCGGAGACCTGGACGGTCTCGTATGCCGCGATCAGCTTGTCCATATCGGCGGTGCCGCCGGCCTTCTCGATGGCGGCCTTGAGGAAGTAGATATCGTCATAAGCGCAGTTAACGCTCATCTGGACGGGAATGCCTTTGGCGTTGGCTTTCTTGACGAATGCCATGTTGGTTTCGGTGATGGGGGTTTCATAGGAAGCGGTCAGCACGCCCAGTGCCTTGCCGCCGGTCATCTGCCAGAAATCGTGTGTCTGGGCGACGCCGCCGTAAAGGTAAAGCTGGACATCCTTGGCGGGTGAATCGGCCCACTGCTTGGTGAGCACCTCGGTGTCGGTGAACCAACTCGACACCATGTAGATAATCTCGGCGCCGCTCTTGGAGATTTCATCGAGCACCGGGAGCCACATGCCGGTCCTGGCGGCTACCGGTTTGCTGTAGACTACATCGATGCCGTAGTCGTCCTTGGCCATCTTGTCCCAGGTAGGCAGAGCCGGTGCATCAGGTGCATTCCAGCCGTTCCTGAAGAGCAGTGTCCACGACAGGTTTTCATACAGCAGTGCCCACTTCTTGGGTGCGAAACCTTTCAAAGCTACGATGCTCTTAGGGTCCGACATTGACATGATGAGGTTGCCCCAGGCAAAGTGCCCGGGTTCGGGGTTGAACTGGCGGAAGATCATCTTCTCTTTTTCGTAGTTCTTGATGATGGATTCCGTGACCTCCACGCCGCTGGCGCCGTTGCCGACCATGATATGCGGGAAATCCTTGTACAGTTCAATGGTTTTCTGCTTGGCCGGCATGGTCATCTCGGTGCGGCCTTCCACAGAATAGAGGATTACCTTGCTGCCCATGACCAGCCTGGTTACGCCGGCCACCGTCAGCGAGGCTTCACCTTTGCTGTCCTCAACGACATATAATACCGGCCTGCCCATGATGCCGCCCGCCGCGTTAATCTCCTCAACCGCCATTCTCTGGGCGTCTATGCAGGGCTTGGTGCCGGGGCCGGCTGCCGCGCCGACATAGCCGATCACGATCGGCCCTGTGTTGGGGCCTGAGGGCGCTGCCGGACCGCATCCGGTAACTACCACAACAGCTACAAGTGTAAGGATAACCAGAAATGAAAGAATCGTGCCCTTGGACTTCATTGCCACCTCCTTAAAATTATGAAGCTATTATATCATATATTGTCAATCGATTATGCGGATGTTTGCAAATATGTTTGACAAATATTTCAACCGGCTGCCTGCGTTGGCGCAGACAGCCGGTCCTGTTGACTGGCAGTCTGGTGGTGGTTAGGCCAGTGGCGGAGTGGTCCCGAGTCGGTCGAAGGTATAGGGCTTATCGGTCTTAATGCCGGCCAGTCTCTTGGCGATGTTCTTGGTATTCTCCATGTTGTAGGCGCCCATGATGGCGATCTGCTCCATCCGGGGTGAGCCTCCGCCGTGCACGCCGGCATACTGCATGACGCCCGAAGCCTCCGAGCAGGAGATGCCCTGCACCCAGGCGAAGGCCTTGAGGATGTCCTGGACGTCCATATTGGGGTTGCGGGCCATATACTTCTCGATAAAGGGCCTGGTCTCCTCGTTGACCCAGTCCGCCGGGCGCGGTAGAGTGGCGGGCATGCCGCCGGCGATATCGGCCAGTATGTCGTATTCGTGGTAAATATTCAGGCCGGCGTGCCTGCGGCTGACATTGCAGTAGGTGATGTCGGGCACCCAGGTGCCGGAAGGTGACTGGTAGCCGTTGATGGCGGCGGCGATGCCGGTGCCGTAGCACAGCTCGGAGGTGCAGATGAGCTCGGCCAGCTTTTCCTTGACGTGGTGCTCCTTCTCGATGCCGTTGACCTCGGCCATCAGCGCGGTAGCGCCGGTCAGCACGTCGGTCATGGCCGGTTTGCAGCCGGTGTAGCTGTGCCTGTGGTAGAGGGCGAAGAGCAGTGCCAGGTAGCCGCCCATCTCGGTTTCGCCGCAGAGGAAGACGCGCTCCCAGGGGACGAAGACGTCGTCGAATATAGTCATGGAGTCGGCGCCGCCCCAGGGTCCCGGCCCGCTATAGTTTTCCGGATAGTCGGGCATGGCGAAGCTGACTATCTGCTTGACGCCTTCCGC
>JBFYUA010000102.1:0-7180 GCA_041300305.1 Dehalococcoidia bacterium
TTGTCCCGCCCGGCCAGGATTCAGGCCCATCCGCGGACGACGCCGGGGTGGATCCCGATTTACCGCCGGCGGCAAAGGGATTGGCATCCATCAAGGGCGCCGGCCAGCGGGCCCGCAGGCTGAGCGGCCGCGGCAGGCTGAAAACGCTGGATAAAATAATCATCGTAGCTATAGCTGTCATCCTGGCGGGCATAGGGTTTCTCCTGGCCCGGCAATACGGCCTCATTCCCTCTGCCCTGACCCTCTTGAAACCGCCCCAGGAAACGGCTGCGCCTGTTGCCTCCTCACAACCCGTTATCTCCGATGTAGCGATATCGGATGTTGCGTCAGATACAGTGGTCATAGCCTGGTCAACCAACGTACCTGCGTGGGGCAAGGTACTGTACGGAAAAACAGAAACATACGGGAACAGCGAAATAGCGGAACTGCAGCTCAGCACGCAAAAAGTCACGCTCAAGGGGCTGGAGCCTTCGGCCGCTTACCACTTTGTTGTGCTGGCTATCGACGGTAAAGGCCAGGAACTGGCACGGGGCCATGACAACATATTCAATACCCACCCCAGGCGTGATACGACTCCCCCCGTGGTGACGCAATTCAAGGTAATCCCGACCGATGTCAGCGCCGTGGTAAGCTGGAACACCGATGAACCGGCCAACAGCCAGGTGCTGTTCGGGCCGGACGCCTCGTGCGCAAAATCAACGCCATTGGATTCAAAACTGGTTAAGGAACATTCGGTGCGCGTCATAGGGTTGGAAGCCAATACGACCTATTATTACCGCATAAAGTCAACCGATGCCGACGGCAATAGCTCCACCATAGATCCGCCCAATACATTCACCACCCTTGTATCAGTCCCCACCGGGCCACGCATAGGCGACAGGGCGCCTGATTTCACCCTGCCGCTCTTCAAAACGCTGGATACGGTTTCACTGCGCAGTTACAAAGGACAGAAGGTACTGCTGACCTTCTGGGCTATTTACTGTCCCGAATGCGACCGCGAGTTATCGCTGCTGCAGACCATTCAAAACAAGAACATCCCCGGCGTGAAGGTCATAGCTATTTTCATCGAAAGCAAACTCGATGATATCGACAAGACCATAACGGCGTACAAGGCGGAGCGCGGCGATTTAACTGTTCCGGTTGTCGTAGATATGTATAAGACCACGGCACATCTTTACAACGTGGAAAAGGCGCCCTATACGGTATTTATCGACGGTGACATGATTATACGCGATATCGAATTAGGCAGCTTTAACATCGACCAGGTAGAACGTATTTTGAATAGCTTATGATTAAGTTGTTAATAATTCCCTTGACAGCAGCGTGGCCTCGTTGTAGTGTAGATACTGAATGATAAATACGAACATTGGCATGACCCGCACCCGATTCCGGACACTGTTTCCAGTAAGTACTTATAACCGTCATAACATGGGGAGAGCCACAGTTGGATAATCAATTCAGGTGCGGCAAATGCGGCAAACCCATTTCTTCCAAGTTCACCAAGTGCATTGACTGCGGCTCTCTCGGCCCGCACACGTATAATGCCCCCGCCACCGGACCAATCGAAACCGGCCATGGGGCACAGTCCCCACAGAGGAGGGGCCCATCCCCCGCCGACAGGGGCGAAGGGCAGCCCTCCGCGGCCCGCGAAAGGTATTCCGAGCCGATGGATATCCCTGCAGAGCCTCCCTCACGCTCAGCGGGACGGCATGATGCCGATGATTCCCGGTTCCCCGCCGGTATGCGTCACCGCAGTCCCATCCTGGACCATATCGAGAACATGGATTCCGGTGAGCAAAAAGAGCCTAAAAAGCGGCAGAGAAAAGAGCGGGAACGGGAAGAGGAATATGGCTTCGATGAAAAACCCGCCGCCAAAAAGCATTACAAGGATTTCCTCGATGAAGACGAAGAAGGGGGGCGGCAGCCTGCCGGCGCCGGTAGCAGGAGCCTGGTAACAACGGCTGTCGGCATTATATTAGTCGTTATCCTTATCATGGGCGCCATATATATTTATAATAACTTCGATGAGATAACCAGGTGGCTATCATCTCCCACCATACCGGAGGCAGTCAGGCCGGAAGCGAGTTCCACCCCCGTCAACCCGGTACAGGCTCAAAGCGTGACAAACCCGCTGGCATGGCTATCCAGTATATTTGCGGCGGATAAACCCGGGCCGAAACCCACTGCCAATACCACAGCACCGGCTACGGTTGTGAGCCAGGACCCTGCGCCGGCGGTCACGCCGGTGGTTGTCCCTGCCACACCCGCCATTCCCTCTGATACGGTGCGGCCTGCGGTATACGATTTCATCATCAAATCAGTCAGTGACCGCGGGGCCGTTATAACCTGGAAGACAAGTGAATCCTGCATCAGCGAAATCCACTGTAAAACTGATACCGGTGAAACAAGGATTATCAAGGTCTCTGCGAAGCCTGAAGTGAACCATATGATTGCGCTGGCGGGTCTGGACAGCGGGCAGAAATACTATATTAAGCTTCAGTGCCAGGATAACGCCGGCAATATTAACGAGCCTCTTGAACGCAATTTCCAGACATTGTTATCGGCTGCCGACACAGTGGCGCCACAGCTTATCGGTCAGCCCGCCGTGTCGGTGGGCGACTCCTCGGCTACGGTCTCCTGGACAACCGATGAAAAGGCCAAGTCGCAGGTTAAGTACGGGCCACTCACCGGCGATGAATTCCCGTCCTCATACACCGATATATTCAGCACCGGCCACAGCGTATTTCTCAGCGGCCTTTCGCCCTCAACCACGTACCGCTACCGGCTTATCTCAAGGGATGCCTCCGGCAACACCATGACACTGACATCGGGCAACTTTGTATTTAAAACGGAGCCCGAGACCGGCGCGTCGCCGTACATGGGCAGCCGGGCCCCCAATTTCACGTTGAAAAACCTCAAGGGAGAGGACATATCTCTCAGCCAGTTCCGCGGCAGAAAGGTCGTCCTGAATTTTTGGGCTAGTTGGTGCACGCCCTGCAAAGTCGAGCTGCCCCACTTCCAGACAGTGTGGGACAAATTCAGCAGCGGCGACGATGTTATTATCCTGACAGTCGCAGGCAGCCAGTCAGACGAAGATCAGATCCGCTCCTTCATCACAAACGGCAACTACACGTTCCTGGTCTGCCTCGATCCGGGTGAGGACGCTTTCAATAGGTACGAGCTTACCAGCATACCCAGGACCTATTTTATCGATAAGGACGGCGTCATCCGCCGCATCCAGCAGGGCATGTTTACCGGGCCCGGTGAGTTGGAATTTATGTTCTACTCGTATTGAGTTCAATTAATTGCCCCCCCCCGAGCACTCCGATGAGTCATTTAAGCCGCTTTTAAATTTGCAAACTATTGGTTAAACTTGACATACAGCATAGCTTGTCTTACCTTTAGTGTAATGTTAAAGGCAAACGGAATGGAAAATATTTAATGCCCAGTATAATATGTCAGAGGTGCCATGCGATCAATGAATCCAACGCCACAAGCTGTCAACAATGCGGCGCGAGGTTCTGTCCTTATTGCCACCTGCTGATTGAATCCCCCAACGCGGCGGTCTGCCCGCATTGCGGAAAGAAAGACTCTTCTTTCAGGCCCAACCGGTTTGGCGGTACGGCTGCCCCTTCCAGCGGAGTCAGCAGCCAGACCTATTGCTCCAACTGCGGTTCAAGGATAAGCCCTGGCACGAGGACGTGCCCATTCTGCGGTCGCATGGGAAACGTCGTCACCCAGGGCCCGGTGCAGGGACACGGCGTTATGCAGCCCGCGCAGGGCGATCCTACCTACGCTTATGCTCCCGCGCCTGAACAGGTGGTGACAACGCAGAAAGTCTGCTCCAAGTGCCGCACGCCCATACCACCTGGCTCCAGCATGTGCCCCATACACGGAAAATTCGGCGGCGGGAGCACCCTGAGCGAAGGCGCCGAGCTCCTGCCGGGCAGGCATACAGGTGAAGACTGGCGCAGGATAACTGAGAAACGGGCCGCCACGGCGGCCGGTCAAACACGCGCTCCCTCGCGCCATACACCCCCCGAGGAAGTCTACCCGCAAATGTCGGCACTACCACTTGCTACGGATCCGGTAGCTATGCCTCAATCTGCCGGCCAGCGCGTCTGTCCCAACTGCAATAACCCTGTACCCGACCGCAGCAAGGTTTGCCCCACCTGCGGCAATAACCGTTTGCCTTCCGAAAAGACCAAACCGTTCGTTAAAGCCGAGGACCGCTACAAGGCCGCAGCGGCCGCCCAGCAGGCCTACGCGGCTTATGCGCCCCCGCAGGACCAATACTACGGCCAGCCCGCCATGCAGCCTTACGAGATGGCCTACCCTGCCCCGTCACCCGGCTTTATCGAGGAGATCAAGCCTGACAAATCCAGGAAACCGGCTAAAAAGCCGAGGGGAAATGAAGGACGCGAAGGCAGCGCGCGGCAGGCCAAAGGGTCCCCTCTTCCCATCCTTATAGCCTTAATTGCGCTGGCAGGCGTTATCATAATGGGCGTTATCTTTATCATGGACCAGCTTAAAACACCGGCCCCTGCTATCATGCCGCCCTCGACGACCAATCCTCCTTCGGGTTCCTCTAAAGCCCCGGTAATAACCGGCATTCAGTACTCGGACATAACCCGCACCAGCGCCACTGTATCCTGGAAAACCGACAAGAAATCCAACAGCATCGTTATATATTGCCTGGACGGAGGTACTGTTTGTGAGAATGCCATAGACGCGGCTATGGTCACAGATCATGTCGTTAAACTTACCAACCTTGAACAGGGCAAGTCCTATCATATAACCGTTAAATCGCGGCTGGGTGACAGCCCTGATTCTTTGGATGCCAGCCTTGAATCCACTGAAATACTCAGGATGTCCGATGTCCGCGACACAACTCCCCCTGTTATTAGTGAAGTTAAAGTATCCAACATCTCCAGTTCCACAATGGGGGGTTCAGCGGAGATAACCTGGAAAACCGACGAACCTGCCACCAGCCAGGTGAGCTACGGCACATCGGCGAGCTACGGTACGCTGCAGCCGTCACAGACCGATACCACCCCTGCCATATTTCACGACGTTATACTTTACGGCCTTGCGCCGCGGACGACGTTTCACTACAAGGTGACATCGAGGGACGCCGACGGCAACGAGAAATCGTCACCGGATGCCACCTTTGTAACTCCCGCGCCTGCCGGCTCATCCGTTGGCGACTCGGCGCCTGATTTCACCCTGGCCTGCGCCGACGGCAGCCAGGTGACCCTCAGCGCGCTGCACGGGAAAAAAGTCATTATCAACTTTTGGAACCTGCAGTGTCATTACTGCATGGAGGAGATGCCTTATTTTATTAGCATCCGGGAGAAGTACCCGGAAAGCAGCGTAGCCATGCTCATCATCAATAGCGCGGCGGGCGGGTTCAGCGCCAACAGGCGTGAGGCCGTAGGAGCGCAAATTACCAGCGGCGGCTACACATTCACCGTCCCCTTGGACGAAGCCGGCTCGGTCGCCCAGGCCTATAATGTAACCAGCGGCATACCGGTGACCTTTTTTATCGATTCAACAGGGACAATCAAGAGCAAGCAGGACGGGGCTTTCCCCAACGCCGCCGCTATCGAAAGCAAGCTGAACTCTTACTGAGCGTTTTTGTCCCCGCAGCCATCCGATTTGCCACCACCCCCACTATTAAATATACTAATATGTCCCGCGGAGGGGTGACCGAGTGGACGATGGTGACGGTCTTGAAAACCGTTTTAGCTTCGCGCTAACGCGGGTTCGAATCCCGCCCCCTCCGCCATCTTCAAAGCGAATTTTTCAACGAAGCATTACAAGGGCAGATAGAATATCCGGGATAATTATGGACAAAACTAAAAAGTATAAGGTTCTGGGGTTCCTGGCAGTAGTCATGGGATTCAGCATTGTTTTACTGAACGCAATTAGCTATATATTCAATGGGGATATAAAACACCCGGCATTCACCACTATAGGCCTGGTTTGTGTATTCATAGGATTGAGGACGGTCAGCAGGACTGATAAACAGGCCGGGTAGTTAGCAAGCCTCATGGCATCGCAACTAAAACAACCTGTAAGAGGAGGATAACCATGCCAACCACTCATATCGTTGATCTCACCACCTGTAAAAAATGCCGCGTCTGCGCCGGGGTCTGCCCGGCCGGCATAATAACAGCTGAAGACGCTGCCAGGTTCATGGAAGAACGTCTACACCTCTGTATACGTTGCGGCCAGTGCATGGCCGCCTGCCCCACAAAGTCGATCGCTATCGAAGGTTTATCCTACGAAAAGGACTTCTTCCCGCTGCCACAGTGCCAGGAAAGCCGGCAGGCAGCTTTCTACGGCCTGATAAGCTCGCGCCGCTCCATCCGCAGCTTCCAGGACAGGCCGGTGCCTCGAGAACTACTGGAGAGAATTGTGCAGGCCATCTCCTTCGCGCCGCCGGGCTTCACACCGCTGAGCGTAGAACTGACGGTGGTTAACAACCGTGAAATCATCCGCAGCGCCGTCCCGCAAATGGCGGAGATGTACGATGGATTGATTAAAATGCAGGCCAATCCCTTTATGCGGCCCATTTTCAGGCTGATGGTGGGCAGGGAAAACTACCGGGTGTTAAGCGGGCATGTCCTTCCATTGATGAAAGCAAGGATGCCCGCCCTGAAGGCCGACGCCGAGGATACCATCGCGCGGGGCGCGCCTGCTATGATCCTCTTTCACGCGCCTGCGCAGAACGAAGACATCTTTATAGCACTGGCCTTCGGGTTGCTGGCTGCGCATTCGCTGGCATTGGGCGCCTGTGCCATCGGGCTTATCCCTCCCGCCATCAACAGGAACCAGAAGCTTAAGCATCTGTTGCAGATCCCACAGGGCAACATGGTGCTGTCTTCCATGATACTGGGCTACCCCAAATACAAATACTCTTGGGGTATCAAGCGCAGCCCGGCAGGTCTGAACTGGATAAAATAGCACCGGGTCGCGTACGGTTTTCTACCTTGATTTCTTGTGGCTATTAAATATCCGGTCCCGGCTGGCTGAGCGTTTCTGAATCGTGCGTATTATATATGGCTACCCCCGCCATTAAAAGCCCCTCACCGTTGTAAGCCACCAACAGGCACTTTATAATGATATGCTCATAACATGGATAGTAAATATCTCAAATTAGCGTTTATACTCATCT
>JBFYUA010000116.1:0-5091 GCA_041300305.1 Dehalococcoidia bacterium
TAACGGCATCCCCGATGCTGCATTTATTGCGGGCCACATGTTGATAAACCGCATTGCTTGACATATAATTCGGGAAGGTTGGGGGAAGATGTCAAGCAGTCAGAGGTTTTGTATAGCAGGAATGGCCCTGGCGCTGGTTTTTTCACTGGCTCCCGGTGCCCTGACCCACGGGGACGCGGCGCCTTCCTGCAGTAAAATCAAACTTTCCCTTCCTTCGACGCGTAAAACGGCAACGCCCGATACAACGGTGGTCACGAAAACCACGGTCCCTGAACCGGTTATCCGCACCTTTGCCCTGAGCCCTGCGGAGATCAGCGCAGGTGATAAAACCACGCTGGAATGGCATACTACCTGGGCGGCCACGGTCACCATCGAGCCGGACATTGGCACTGTCAGCGCGGCCGGAAGCAAAATCCTGACCCCCGGAAGTGACACTACCTACACTATCACCGCCACCAATGCCAGCGGCACGGCGGAAAAGACCGTCACTATCACCGTGTCCGCATCAACAGGCTCACCGGAATTGGCCGGGCTTCCGCCTTCAGACCGGCCGTCGTCACACCAGTATACGCCACCCCCCGGTGCGCCCGCGCTTACAGAACCGGGCGATCCAGGGCCTTCAGATTCGCCTTTTCCCATTGAGTCTTCGTCACCACCTCCCGTACCTCCACCTTACATCAGCTTTTTCGCAGCGAGTCCATCCAGTATCTCGGCAGGTTCATGCACTTCGCTCAGCTGGCTGGCTTCGGGAGCCTCCTCGACGAGCATCAGTCCGGGAGGATATGTTTCTTCTTCCGGCAGCGGGACTTCCTGCCCCGGCTCTACCACCACCTATACACTGACCGCCTCAAACTCATCCGGCAGCACGCAGCGGTTCGTCACGGTCTACGTCTCGACCCCGGCGCCAACACCGGTCCCTGTAACACCTGCCACACCCACTCCCACACCCACACCCACGCCGACACCTGCGCCTCCGGCATCAAAACCTGTCATCTATAGTTTCACAGCCAGCCCCACCAGTGTCACGGCCGGTTCCTGTTCCACGCTTAACTGGAGCACCAGCGGGGCCACATCTGCCACCGTCAACCCCGGCGGTGCGGTATCTGTTAACGGCAGCGCCCAGGCCTGTCCTGCCGGTACTACCACCTATACGCTGACTGCTACCAATGCAGCCGGCAGCGTCACCCGCACCGCGTCCGTCACCGTAACGGCCGTGCCGACGCCTACACCAACACCCACACCTACTCCAACGCCCACGCCGACAGCTGCGGCGGACACTGCCGGGTGCGAACAATCACTGTTTAATGCTGTGAACGCGCGGCGCGCCGGCGACGGCAAGGCTGCCCTGACGCGCAATTCCTATATCGATGGCCTCTGCCGTCAGCATGCCCAGTACACGGCTACCCAGAACACACTGAGCCACGACAATGTAGATTCGCGGTATGCAGCCATCTATGCTAACGTCCCCGGCATACACGCTGTTGCCGAGAATGTGCTGCAAAACAATACGCCCTGCGATGCCAGCGCTATGGCAACCCAGTGGTTTAACTCCCCCGGGCATAAGACCAACATGCTCAATGCGGCCTACACCCAATCCGGCATGGGTATAGTGATAGACGCTAACGGTAAAATCTGGGCCTGCCAGCTATTTGCCGGACCGTAATTATACCCCCCTTTAACCCGTGGGCACGGCGAAAGTTCTGTGTAATAAGGCTGCACTGGTAGGAGCACAGCGGCAGGCAATTTTCAAAAAGCTTCTTGCAGGGCTTCCGCTGTTTTAAACGGGTCACTGCTGATTACATTGGCGCCCCAGAATTCCATGGCGCCTATGTCGGATGACATGTCCCCTGCATCGCCGCGGTCAAGCACCCTGGCAATCACGGGAAACCCCTCCCACCCCTGTTCGGCGCCTATCGCCGGGAACGTAATTCCCAAGTTAAAAGATGCGACCCCCAACCGCTCTCTGAAGCAGGCCAGCACACGGTAAACAGCTTGTTTCATATCGCCTGACAGGCCGTCCGCTAAAACCATCACCTCATTGGGCTTGAGCGGTGACAGGCAGGCCATTACTTTAGCGTCACCGGCGGTAAAACCCAGGCCCAACGCCTGGTGCACGTTAAAGATGTCATCAAAGTAACTGCTGCTATACCTGGCATTATAATCCATGGCAGCTTTGCGCAGCTGTTCAACCCTGGCGTAATGCGAGCCCCTCCCCAGCACCACCTGCGCATGTCCGTGCGAGATACTGGCGCCCGCGCGGCCACTGCAGTTCCACAGGAAAAGTCCGTAGCGGGCGGACGGGTCATATTCATAGGCCCGCTGCATCCAATTCCAGCCGGTATCAATGTAATCCGCAACCTCATCGCGGCCAAAATCCAGCGGGTCGGCATTCTTAAATATGACTACGCAGTGGTACTGCTCATAACTTGCCACATTCCCCGCGGTGACGCAATATTTGCCCTGCACTCTGCCAAACGGGTTCTCGGTCGTCCTTTCCAGAGGCTCCGCAAACGGGCTATCGCTATCCTGCTTCCCCGCTATACCACCGGTACCTGGGCCCCGGAAGTTATGCGGACGGAGAGAGCGCAGGGGATTAAACACGGACTGTTCAAGTGAAATGCGGTTGGTGACCTTAACCAGCGGTTGTGCAAGGACTTTTTCGACCTGGCCAAACTGCCGTTCAATCCAGGGCAGCATCTGCGCCGGCGAGCGCAAAATACCCGTAACCACGTCCACTGAAAAGATACGGCTGAACACGCGCTGCGTATCAGTCGGGAGGCCGGCGACCATATCGGGAAGCTGTGGGATGGAAGGGGTCATCTGGAAGCGCCTACACCAGCGGGGACTATACGGTGGCCTGCTTCGGCGATGCAGTCAGCCTTTCGATCAGGTCCGGTGTTTCCCGCTGCCCCATGCCATAGGATATTAATAGTGCCAGCCTGTCCAGCATCAGCTTTGCGCCGTCCAGGTCTCCCTTCTCGACCATCGGCAGCACTTTTTCCAGCAACTGGGTTTCCTCGTTAAGCTGGCAGGCGAAACCACCCAGGTTGCCGCAACAGGGCGCGATGGCCTCCGACCGCCACAGGTGGGCCTGCTTTATCTCGAGGATTTTCTTCAGCACCTCTATGCCTTCCTGCCTTGTAGCAGGATCGGCGAGCTTGCCTCTCGCCGCATTGTACGTATCGATGTTTATTATCATCATGACTGCACCGCCTGCCTTTTATTTTGGCCCCAGGGCCCTAATGTTTGAAATGCCGCACCCCCGTGAATACCATGGCCAGGCCGAATTTATCAGCCGCCTCGATTGACAGCTGGTCGCGGATAGAGCCGCCGACCTGTATGATGGCCGTTACCCCCCCTTTAGCCGCCAGTTCCACCGTGTCCGGAAATGGTATAAAGGCATCTGAACCCAGCACGCCACCCCGCGACTTGTCCCCGGCGCGATCCAGCGCGATTTGCGCGCTGACCGAGCGGTTAGGCTGGCCGGCGCCCATCCCCAGCAGCGTGCGGTCTTTAACTATGGTAATACCGTTGGACTTGATATGCTTGACCGCCTTCCAGGCAAAGAAAAGGTCATCCCATTCCTTCTCCGATGGTTGCCGCTTTGTCACTACCTTGGGCTTGAATTCCTCCTCCGTGTAAAAGTCCTTCAGTTGCGCCAGGAAGCCGCCGCTCAGCGGACGGAACTCCACGGTCCTTCCTTTGGGCGCCCGTATTTCCGGCGGCATGGAAAGCAGCCTGAGGCTTTTTTTGCGTCCCAATAATGTCAGCGCCTCATCGCTGTATCCGGCGCTGATAACAACATCGAAGTGCGTCTTGTCCACCTCGGTGGCCAGTGTGATATCCATTAACTTGTTTACCACCACAATACCGCCGAAGGCAGCCATCGGGTCGCCGGAAAGCGCCCTCAGGTAGGCCTCGGGCAGGCTTTGGTTGCTGCACAGCCCGCAGGGGTTGGTATGCTTGATGATAGCCACGGTCGGCTCCTCGAAATCGCTGACTGTGTTCCAGGCAGCATCGATATCGAGAAAGTTGTTAAAGGAGAGTTCCGGGCCTGAATGCTGCTTGACCTGGGTGATGCCCCAGGGCTTCCGGCCGGCCACCTTCTCCTGGTACAACGCAGCATGCTGGTGGGGGTTTTCACCGTAGCGCAGGTTGTACATCTTATGCAGGGCGATCGTCAGGCCGGAGGGGAAGCTCTCCCCCTCCAGCAAATATTGAGCGATGGCCGTGTCATAAAGCGCCACGTGCTGGAAGGCCTTCTGCGCCAGCTTTTTGCGGAAGGCCAGGTCCACCTGCCCGCCCCTGAGCTTCTCAACCAGTGTAGAATAATCAGCCGGGTCAACCACCACCAGTACGGCCGGGAAATTCTTGGCGGCTGCACGTATCATGGTCGGCCCGCCGATGTCTATATTCTCCAGCGCTTCCTCGATGGTCACACCGGGCTTCGCCACAGTTTCCACAAAGGGGTAGAGGTTAACCACTACCATATCAATAGTCTGTATCTTATGCTTGCCCAGTTCATCCATATGGCCCGGCCGGTCGCGCCTTGCCAGTATGCCTCCATGCACCATAGGGTGCAGCGTCTTGACCCGGCCATCCAATATCTCGGGGAATCCCGTTATATCCGAGATGCCGTGGACCTCCAGTCCGGCTTCAAGCAGCGTATTTTTGGTGCCGCCGGTGCTGAAAATATCAACCTTCAAGTCCTGTAACTGCCGGGCGAAACCGACCAGGCCGGCCTTATCGGATACACTCAGGATAGCACGCATAGAACACCCCTTTACTGTATTATCACTCTCTCGCTGCCGTCGGCCTTGACTATCTTGCCTATCTGCCGGGCATCGGCTATACAGGACAACAACTTATCCGCCGTTTCCTGCCGGCAGATAGCCACCATGCCGATGCCCATATTGAAAACGCGGTACATCTCCTCGTCCTTGATACTGCCCCTCTTCTGCACGAGATCGAAGATGGATGGTACCTGCCAGGCGGAGCGGTCGAGCCGTACCGAGCAACTTTCAGGCAGCACGCGCGGTATATTGCCCACCAGCCCACCGCCCGTTATGTGTGCCAGGCCATGTATCTCAC
>JBFYUA010000121.1:0-4171 GCA_041300305.1 Dehalococcoidia bacterium
CGGGACGGTGCTTTCCGGACGGCAGGCGGCAGGGATACTCCCGCTGCGGTAAGAGAGAGCAGCTATGCCTATTCACCAATAGCTGATATAGATTCTTTAGACACGCGCTCGGGCGGCTTCAATTTGGCTTTTGGCCACAGGCGTTTGTCTATTGTTGACCTATCACCGGCAGGACATCAGCCGATGTGCAGCCGTGATGGTAAGTGCTGGATTGTCTACAATGGCGAAATATACAACTATATCGAAATCAGGGAGGAGCTTAAGGGCCTGGGCCGTACCTTCACAACCCACAGCGACACCGAGGTCATTTTGCAGGCCTACGATGAATGGGGCCATGACTGCCTGAATAAATTCAACGGAATGTGGGCCTTTGCCCTCTGGGACGGCCGCAGGCGCGAACTCTTCTGCAGCCGGGACCGGTTCGGCGTTAAACCTTTCTACTACTACCGGGACGGCGGTAATTTCGCCTTTGCCTCGGAGATAAAAGCCCTGCTGCAATGCCCCTTCGTTAAAACCGCGCCGGATGATGAGGCTATTTACAGGTACCTGGTGCACGGCCGTTGCGAAGGGCAGGCCGGCACTTTCTTCTCTAACATCAAGCAGCTTGAACCGGGCCATTTCCTCACCTTAAATGAGAGTGGACTGCAGGTCCGGCGGTATTACAGCCTGGCCTACACCACGGAAGCGGGTAATTTTGACCAGAAAGCCTCGCGGGACCATGCGGTCGAGTTCATTGAGCTATTCAAGGACGCCGTCAGGATAAGGCTGCGCAGCGATGTGCCGGTGGGCTCCTGCCTCTCCGGGGGACTGGACTCCTCGGCTATTGTATGCATCATCAACAGGTTTCTTGAGGGAGACGGATATGGCCGGGAAGCTATCGGGGAGCGCCAGAAGACCTTCAGCGCCTGTTACGAGTTCAGCGCCTGCGACGAGCGGCAGTTCATCGAGGATGTAGTTAACAGCACCAGGGTTGATGCGCATTATATTTTCCCCTCGGGTGAAAGGCTCCGGGAGGAGATGGATGACCTTGTCTGGCACCAGGAGGAGCCCTTCGGCTCGACCAGCATCTATGCGCAGTGGAACGTGATGCGGTTGGCCAGGGAGAACAATGTCCCCGTCCTGCTGGACGGACAGGGCGCCGATGAGATGCTGGCGGGATACCATACCTACTTCAATCCTTACCTGGCGCACCTGATATCCGCAGGACGCTTTAGCAGCTTCTGGCGGGAATTCAACGCAATCCGCAAAATTACTAAAAATCCAATTTATTCCTCTTTTGCATTCCTGCTGCCCTTATACAACGCGCTGCCGGACGGTGTGAGGTCACTGCTGCGCGATAGGATTATCAAGGGGAGCATACTGAAGATACAGGATACCGGCCTGTTAAACGGCGCTTTCCTGGCCGAACATGCCGGCCGGGAACGGACCACTATGGATACGAACCTGCAAACGGCGCTGTGGAAGAGCGAGACGGAGTACGGCCTGCGCGAACTGCTGCGCTACGAGGACAAGAACTCCATGGCCTTCTCGGTGGAGACGCGGACGCCTTTCATGGATTACCGGCTGGTGGAGCTGGTCTTCTCGCTGCCGGCCTGCTATAAGATACATGACGGCTGGACCAAGTACCTGCTGAGGGCCGGCGCCGGGGGACTGCTGCCGGAGAAAATCAGGTGGCGCAAGGACAAGATGGGTTTTCCCACGCCGGAGCATACCTGGCTGAAAGGAAATGGAGATAAAATCAAGGACGTTTTTGCTAATAAGGATTTCAGGGCATCAGCTTACTTAGACCGGAAACGGATACTCGGTAATATAGATAGCCTGCTGGCTGCTGAAAGCGCGGATGGTGTGTCTCCGCTATGGAAGCCGCTGAACCTGGAACTGTGGCTGCAAAGGATGTTCCCCTGAGGCAGACGGTATGTATACAGCGAATTTGGAGATAAGGTGACGGGCAAATTGCAGATGCGCGTTTTAATGCTGGTTTCGAGCCCTTTCATCACAGATCCGCGCATCTATAACGAGGCGCAAACGCTGATCAAGGCCGGCTATGGCGTTACCGTGCTGGCATGGGACCGGGAGAAGAACGCGATGGTGCAGCAGGATATGGATGGCATCGAGATATTCCGCCTGCGGATACGTGTGCCCTTCAAGTACGGTATAGCTAAAGTGCCCTGGCATGCCTTTCACCTGGCGGCCTGGCAGTGTGAAGCCTACCGCACGGCCTTGCGCTTGAACAAACAGCGGCCTTTCAGCTTCATACATTGCTATTTCCTGGATACCCTGCCCCTCGGCATCGCCCTTAAACGAAAATGGAAGGCGCCGCTGGTCTTTGACGTGCGTGATATATACGGCAATATGCTCCAGTCTACCTTACCGGCGCCGCTTGCCAGGCTCTTTTTCAGCCTGGAAAAAAAGCTGCTGAAGTACGTCGACAGCCTTATCACGGTCAGTGAAATCATGAGCAAGTATTTTGAGGATAGCGCAGGGAGAACAACCACTATTATCATGAACTGTAAAAGGCTGGTCAGCTCTGAATATCAGCCGCCGGCCAATAGTAAATTTACCCTGCTGTATATCGGCACGCTGCACAAGATACGGTCCCTGGACCTTTTATTCAGCGTGGCAGCGGGATTGCCGGACGTTGACTGTGTCATCGGCGGCATCGGTCAACCCGGGTATATCAGTATGCTGCAGGAGCAAGCGGGCAGGTCAAACAATATATCCTTTATCGGCAGGGTGCCCTTTGCCGAGGTGCTGAAGATAACGCAAACAAGCGATGCGGTTTTCTGTATGCTGGACCCGGGAGATATCAACAGCAAAATCGGCATGCCCAACAAGCTTTTTGAGGCGATGGCCTGCGGACGCCTGATAATCTGCACCAGGGGGACATATTCGGGCGACTTTGTGGAGAGGGAGGGTACCGGGCTGGCCGTGGACTATTCTGAGGCCGCCCTGAGGGAGGCCATTGTCAGCCTGCGCGATAACCGTGAACTGAGGGAAAACCTGGGCAGGAATGCTCTGCGGGCGGCGCTCACCAGGTACAACTGGCCAAATGAGGAAAAGAAGCTGCTGGAGATTTATGCCGGACTGCAGGACCGGCCGAAAGGCCGTTAACCGGCGCCCTGAATATCAGGGCAAGAGCGCCTGGGCGCCGCCGTTGGCGTAGATCCTCTTTCCGTTCCCGGTGAGTTGTGACAGGCCCGGGATATCAGCGAAGCCGGTGCTTTGCCGGGACGCATATGCCGTGGCAAAGGTAATTACCCTGTTACCGGCGTTCCATGCCCTCAAGTAGATGTAACAGGGAGGCGAGATATTACCGGCATCGGCCGGGAGTTGTCGTATCATGGGATTTCCGGACGTTCCATAAAAGCCGGTTGTATCCCCCCAGTAGCCGGGAAAGGCCAGCACTCCGTGGACGTCGGCGTAAACAGGGTAATCATCCTTGGCAGCATTGGTGAGCCAGTTGGCCGCAGCAACGTCCTGCCCGCTGAAAACAGTGTTGATATCGAGCCGCCCGCCCGACATGGCAATGGAATAGGGCATATCGATAAAGCCGGTGGTGCGGCCCTGGATGAACTCGAAAACCATCCCGCTATTAAAGATGAAGTAGGGTATCATGACCAGCAGTACAGGAAAGCGCAGAAGCGCCGGGCCGGTATAACTGGTTTTGAGTGATGAAAAGCCCTGACGTGACGCCCGGATAAGCATGGCTATGCCGTTAGCGATGGCTTCGCCACCAAATATGAATAGGGGTGAAATGAGGAGCAGGGTAATTTGCCAGATACGTGTGGCGCCCATCTGGTAAGAACGTATGGGCATGATGAAGATACTCAGCAAAATAAGCAGGCTGATGATGGTCAGAGCTATGTATTCAGACTTCCATTTGCCCGGCGCTGCCGGGCGAAAGACAAGACACAGGCAGCCAACTATGATAAATAACTGGACAAGGTATTGCAGGATGCGCCATATCTTCCCGCCCACCGAGGCCGCGGCGAAGTCAAACCCCAGCGCGGCCTGGACCAGGGACTCCCCGGCGACTGGAGTTGACACGGGGGTAGCGGCTATTAGACTTTGAACCGCTTCTGTTCTGAACATCCCGGTAAATATCCCGATGCCGCTGAGAGGCGCCCCAGAGGCGACATTGCCATAATAAGCAAACATGAAGATCAGCCCG
>JBFYUA010000123.1:0-5756 GCA_041300305.1 Dehalococcoidia bacterium
TATTCTACCACGACACTCTTGTTTTTTTTCGATGGCCAGCACTTTTCAATTGCCATATGTTATAATCGACGCATCCGCATCCAGCGTATTAGTGATGAGGCCATAACAGGAGTATTAAAAACATGCCAGGCATGCGTAAGGCTTCGCCCAAAAAAGAGCCCCGCAAAGAGCAGGATAAATCCGCAAATCCTGGTATCCTGCCATCGCTGGCAGAGGCACTGGTGCAGAGTACGGGCGCCGGCATCTACGTCGTCCAGAACCACGAATTCACCTACGTCAGTCCCTTCTTTGAAGAGCTTTCCGGCTATTCCCTGAGGGCCTTGGCCGGCAAAACCCCCCTCGACCTGGTACATCCCGATGACCGTGACCTGGTAAAAAAGCAGGCCGTCAGCAACCTGAAGAAAGGCCGCAGCACACGCCCTTATGAATTCCGTTTTATTAAAAAGAACGGCGCCATGATGTGGGTAATGGAGAGAATAACGACCGTTGAATACATGGGGCGGCGGGCAGCGTTGGGCAGCTTTATGGATATCAACAAGCGCAAAGAGCTTGAGAAGGCCCTCATCCAATCCGAGCGGCGCCACAGGGCCATACTGGACCAGATGCACGATGCCTGTTTCGAAGTGGACCTGGCAGGCAAATTCGCATATACCAACAGCTACATGTCCCGCAACCTGCAGTACAAACAGAATGAGTTGATCGGCAAGCATTACCACGTTATCATCCCTGAAAGTGATGCCGGAGCCGTTTACACCATGTTTCAGCGCATTTATGAAACGGGCAATGCCGCTACCGCCTTTCCCCACCGGGTTAAGCGCAAGGACGGACTGGAGTTCTACGTTGAATCCTCTGTCTCGCTGATAAGGGACGTCAACGGCAAGCCGACGGGTTTCATCTGCGTTGGACGGGACATCGGCGAGCGCAAACAGATGGAGCAGGCGCTGGTGCGCTCCGAAGAGAGGTTCCGCAACATCCTCGAAAGCATGCAGGACTCTTACTATGAAGTTGACCTGGATGGCAAATTCACGTTTGTCAATGATGCAACATCCCGCCACCTCCTGTATACCAGGGAAGAATTAATCGGCAACAGTTACAAGCTGGTCATGTCGGAAACTGAGGCGCAGCGCGTCTTCGATATGTTTCACAGGGTTTTCCTGACCGGTGAGCCCAACCTGGGCTTTGCACACAGGGTTACCAGGAAAGACGGCGTCACAGGTTATGCCGAGTCGTCCGTGTCGCTGTTGAAAGACGACCATGGAAGGCCAATCGGCTTCAACTCTGTCAGCCGCGATGTCACTGAGCGCAAGCAGCTCGAGGAGAGGCTGCGCCGCTCCGAGGAAAGGTTCAGGACCATACTCGAGAACATGCAGGATTCCTATTATGAGGTGGACCTGGCCGGCAATTTCACTTTCATCAACATTTCTGCCAGCGACAGGCTGGGTTATTCCAGGGATGAGCTGCTGGGGAAAAATTACCGTTTTACCTCGGCTACTGATGATCTCGGCAACATACTGGCCGCATTTAACGAGGTATATATAACAGGGATACCTAATAAGTGTTTTATCAACAAGAGCGTTTGCAGGGACGGCAGCATAGTTATCGTTGAGAGTTCCATCGGCCTGCTCAGAAACGAACACGGGGAAGTGATTGGTTTCAATTCGGTCGGCCGCGACATCACGGAACGCAGGGCGATGGAGCAGCAACTCGCCGATATGGCCACACATGATTTCCTGACCGGGCTACCTAACAGGCTGCTGCTGCATGACCGCCTGCACGTAGCGCTGGCACAGGCGCACCGCAACAAGAATAAACTGGCCGTCCTGACGCTGGACCTGGACCGCTTCAAGGCCGTCAATGATACACACGGCCACCACGTCGGTGATGAACTCCTCAAGGCAGTGGGTCAGAGGTTGACCGGCATTATACGTTCAGGAGATACTGTAGCCCGCATGGGCGGTGACGAATTCCTGCTGCTGATGCCTGAACTTCACCAGTCTGATAGCGTTTCGAGTATAATCAGTAAAATCGTCGAGGCATTTAAGGGTCCGTTTATCATAGAAGGACACCGATTGAGCGTTTATGTCAGCATCGGCATTGCCATTTATCCCGACGACGGCACCGATATGGAATCGTTGATGCGGAAATCCGATTCGGCCATGTATGATATCAAGCGGCACGGTCCCAGCCAGACGCTGTAGACCCGGGACGCGGTCCACCTGACCGGCAATTCAATTCGCGCCATTAATCAGGTATACTTTCCCACTGAATACGGATAATGGTCACGTAATATGGAAAGAGAAGTAACCATCTGCACTAAGGAGGATTTCGACCAGGTGCTGGCTGAACTCGACCAGTTCTGGGAGCACGACCGCACGTCTACCCTGCACCACCCCACTATCATCTACGAATTCGGCAACTCCTCCTTTGTCATTAAAGAAAACGGCAGGGTGCTGGCCTACCTGTTCGGCTTCCTTTCCCAGACCGAATATGCCGGGTACGTGCACCTGCTGTCGGTGCGGCGGGGCTTCCGCAGGCAGGGACTGGCAAACCGGTTGTACGCCCATTTCGAGCAGTTCGCCCGCTCACGCGGCTGCACAAGGCTGAAAGCCATCACCAGTCCCGCTAACCGGTTGTCAATAGCTTTCCATAAGAGCATCGGCATGCTGCCCGCAGGGAAACCGGACAGCCGGGGTCTGCCTATTGTGAAAGACTACGCCGGCCCGGGCCGCGACCGCGTGGTTTTTCTGAAATATCTTGGATGAGAGTGCAATGAACGAAAAATTGGCTGCTCAATTCAGACAGATTGCCGCGGCCGCTGCGGCGGCCTCGTAATGACAGGGTTAAAAAGGTAGGCCTCGCGATGACAAGAGCGATTTCGTACGGCTGGATGATCGTGACCTCCGCCTTCCTCATTACGTTCATAACCTGCGGGGTGAATTTCAGCTACGGCGTATTCTTCCTGCCCATCGTCAACGAGTTCGGCTGGTCGAGGGGCCTGGGCTCGGGTGTTATGCTGGTGGCCGGCATCGCTTACGCCTCTACACTGCCCCTGACCGGCATTCTGGCCGACCGCTACGGCTACAAGTGGGTGCTGGCGGTGTCGGCCGGGTGCCTGAGCCTGGGCCTGATATTAAGCTCAACGATCACCGAACTATGGCAACTGTATATCTTCACCGGCCTGCTGGTCGGCCTCAGCATCAGCGCCTCCTTCGCCATACCGGTCGCTCTGGTATCCCTCTGGTTTACCAGGAAACAGGGATTGGCACTCGGCATCGCCACCCTGGGCATCAGCCTGGGCACGGCAACCATCCCGGTGCTGATAAGCTACCTCATTACAACCACCGGCTGGCGCCCGGCTTTGCTGATGGCCGGCGTAGCGGTAGCCGTTATCTGCATACCAGCTACACTCCTGATGCGCAATCCCCCACGGAATAGCACTGCCAGAGAAACTGCGTTTGACCCTGAAAAAGGCCCCGCCAGACAGGACTCGGACCTGGAAACCGGGCTCACATTGGCGGCGGCGGTGCGCACGGGCCAATTCTGGATGATTTTCATCACCTTCCTGCTCTTCCTCTCCAGCCTGGGGCTGGTGATGTTGCACCTGGTCCCCTATGCCGTGGACTCCGGCATGGCCCCGGTGCAGGCAGCCACCCTGCTCACGCTTATCGGGGTCTTCGGCCTGGGTGGCCGGCTGGCCTCCGGCGTCCTCTCCGACCGCATAGGCATCAAGCCCATCATGCTTTTCTGCACCGTGCTGCTGGGGTTGAATATAGCCTACATAGCCTTCTCCAATACGGACTGGGCATTCTACATTTTCGCCTCCATTTACGGTGTCACTTACAGCGGCTTTGTCACCCAGATGGTACGCATCACGCGCGTCACCTTTGGAGGCAAGGCCCTCGGCTCGGTTTTCGCGGCGCTGATGGTGTCCGACGGCATCGGCTTCGGCTTCGGCCCCTGGATAGCCGGCAATATCTTCGACTCCACAGGCAGCTACCAGGCTTCTTTTCTGGCCGCTGCCATCGGGCTGATGCTGGCAGGCGTACTGACGATGTTAATCAGGCCGGCCGTAAAACAGGCCTGAACCCTCTGTTGCCTGTAGATATAAATATTGATAGGAGGTGATTACATGAAACTGCAATGGCTGGGCACTGCCGGGTTCAAGGTTGAAACCGGTGACAACGTATTCCTGGTAGACCCCTACCTCACACGCAATGCCAAGGCCATGCCACGCCAGGCTATGCAGCTACGGGAACTCCCGGATGCGGGACAGATATTCATAACTCACGGCCACTTCGACCACCTTTACGATGTGCCGGCTATCATGGCGCAGGGTACATCCGCCGTTTACTGCTCGGAGATAGCCGCCGCTACACTGCTGCGTGTGGGAGTGGACGGCGCACGTATACACGCGGTTACATCGGACGGATATACTGCCGATTTCGGCGGCTACACGGCGCAGGCCTTTTTCAGCCGGCATGTTAAGTTCGATGTCCCCCTGGTGGCCCGCACGCTGTGGCGGATTGGCGCCGGCTACCGCCGGTTATCAGGCATGCACCGGGGATACCCTCCGGGACAGGTGCTGAGCTGGAGATTCACCATCGGAGGGTATACGATCCACCATTTCGGCAGCGCAGGGTCCCCGCCGGAGGAACTGCAGCGCCTCGCCAGGGTCCCAGCAGACCTGCTGCTCGTCCCACTGCAGGGCCACACGCATATCTGCGATAAGGCACTGGAATACGTCCGCGTGCTCAAACCGCGCCTGGTCATCCCGCACCATCAGGACGATTTCTACCCGCCCATTTCAACTTACGTGGATATCACCCCCTTCGTAGCGCAGGTAAAAAAGCATAGCCCCGGTACTGATGTGCGGGTCATGGATTTCAACGAGGTAATTACGCTCTGACCGAAGCCCGCCGGCAAGTTTAAGGGTGCGGATTGGCGAATATAAAATCAGCCGCTGATTAGTGTTAACCTCCCGCCTGTCTTAATAAAGAGCAATATAGCCGCACATTCTTTATATGCTCTTGACTGAGTGATATATTATGCGTAAAGTATCATCGATTTTAAATGCTTCATCCGGCTTAAATCAATCGGCATGGGAGCGTAAATGAATGAGATTGCCAAAAGTGATTGTATTACTGGTTGCCACAGTGGTACTTATTAGCATGACCGGGTGTGGCAACAGCAGGGTTGAGAGCAAGAGCATCACCGCCTTTGTTGGCTCGGCAAGCAAACCTCCCATGGAGGAAGCAGCGGCATTGTTTGAGACAAGAACAGGAATCAAGGTTTATCTCAATTTTGGCGGTTCGGGCACCCTGCTTTCTCAGCTGAAGCTGGGGAAAACCGGCGATTTATATATTCCGGGCTCGCCGGACTACATGGTTAAAGCAGAGCGAGACGGCGTAGTCGCCCCCCATAGTTTCAATAAAATTGCCTATCTAATACCGGCTATATGCGTTCAGAAGGGTAATCCTAAGAACATAAGTTCCTTGGCTGACCTGACGAATCCCAATATTGAGTTCGCTATAGGAGACCCCCATGCTGTTTGTGTGGGTCTATACGCAATTGAGCTATTGGATTACAATGGCCTGCTGAATAAAACGAAAGACGCCGGTACCTGCAGGACCTATGCCAGCAGCTGCGACAATACGGCCGCTTTAATCGGTCTCAAATCGGTTGATGCAGTAATAGGCTGGGATGTCTTTGCTGCCTGGAATCCGCAAACCACCGAGGCTGTCATGCTTCCGCCTGAA
>JBFYUA010000129.1:0-5338 GCA_041300305.1 Dehalococcoidia bacterium
TGCTGTTTGAAACCGATTACGTCGAGGGCATGCAATTCGACCGCGGCTACATCAGCCCCTATTTCGTCACCAATGCGGAGCAGATGAAGACGGAGATCGAAGACCCTTATATACTTATCACCGACAAAAAGATCACCGCCATCTCCGAGCTTCTGCCCATATTAGAGAAGGTCCTCCAGGTCTCCAAGAACCTGGTCATCATCGCCGAAGATATCGAGGGTGAAGCCCTGGCCACGCTGGTAGTCAACAAGATCAGGGGCACGCTCACCTGCCTGGCCATCAAGGCCCCCGGCTTCGGTGACAGGCGCAAGGCCATGCTCGAAGACATCGCCCTGCTGACCGGCGGCAAGGTCATCTCCGAGGAGATCGGCCGCAAACTCGATTCTACCGTTGTTGCCGACCTCGGCCGCGCCCGCAAAGTGGTAGCCGATAAGGACAACACCACCATCGTCGAAGGCAAGGGTTCCGAGGACGCCATCAAGGCCCGCATCAAGCAGATCAAGGCCCAGATTGACGAGACCACCTCCGACTACGATAAAGAGAAGCTGCAGGAAAGGCTGGCCAAGCTGGCCGGCGGCGTTGCCGTCATCAAAGTCGGCGCCGCCACCGAAGTCGAGCTCAAAGAGAAGAAGCACCGGGTTGAAGATGCGCTCTCAGCCACCCGCGCAGCCGTTGAAGAAGGCATCCTGCCGGGCGGCGGCGTAGCAGTCCTGAATGCCGTCCAGATACTTGACAAGGTCAAGGCCGAGGGCGACGAGAGGACCGGCGTTGAGATCATCAAGAAAGCCGTGGAAGAGCCCCTGCGCTGGATCGCCATCAACGCCGGACAGGAAGGCTCCGTGGTCGTCGACAAGGTCAAGCGCAGCAAGAAGGGCATCGGCTATGATGCGCTCAAAAATGACTACGTTGACATGGTCGGCGCCGGCATCATCGACCCGCTCAAGGTCACCCGCACCGCCCTCGAAAACGCTGCCAGCATCGCCACCATGATACTGACAACCGAAGCGCTGGTCTGTGACCTGCCCGAAAAAGACAAGGGCGGCATGCCCCCCATGCCCCAGATGCCCGAGTATTAAAAAACACCGTAGCTAATTAAAAGGGGCCGCCTGCAAGCAGGCGGCCCCTTTGTTTACCCGTTTGTGAAGTGTAACAAGATTATACAGCCCCACCCCGTAGTACAGGCGCTTTGTTCAGAAAGAAAACGGCGAATAATCAGGAGAAAAACAGCCGTTTTATAACTTCATCAGTTTAGCTACAGATCCATCATCCTTAATCGGGCCGACAATCGCCAGGTTCAAATTCTCCGTTTTAAACAGATCTCCCGCTACGCGTTTAATATCTTCCAGTGTGACACCATCGATTATTTGTTTAACCTCGTCAACCATCATGATCTTTCCGGTCAGTACCTCCTGGGCGGCGTACCAGCCGGCCACGTTGCGGCTATTCTCCATGCTGAGCAGCAACCTGCCTTTGGCCATCTCCCGTGCCTTCTTCAACTCCCATTCGGATATGCCGTCCCTGACAATAGCCAACTGCCCCAAAATGGCCAACAGGGCCTTTTCCGTTTGCTCTGGATCGATGCCGGCCTGCACAACGAAGACGCCGGTCTCCCTGAAATGCTCAACGTAGCTGTGTATGTCATAAGCCAGACCTAATTTCTCGCGTATCTCCGTGAACAGCCGGCTGCTCATCCCTTCCCCCATCATCATGCTAAGCAGGTCCGCGGCAAACCTGTCGGGATGGAAAATGGACGGCGCCTCCACCCCCAGCACCAGGTTTACCTGCTCGGTATCACGGTACTCGATGGTGGTCCTCGGCCCGGCCTGCTCAATGTCACTGGCTATATACCCCGGCGCCCTGCCCCCCTGCCAGCCGGCGGTGGCCTGCCTCAGCAGCCCTATGGCTTTTTCGTCTTCGAAATTGCCCGCTATGCTGACCAGCATGTTAGCGGGCGTGTAGGCATTATTCAGATATTGCAGCATTTGCTCACGAGTGGTGGCATTGACTGTTTCCTTGCTGCCGGCTATGTCCCTGCCCAGCGGTTTCCCCGGCCACATGAGCTCGTCAAATATCATACCCACCCGTGACTGCGGGGAATCGAGGCTCATATTGATCTCTTCAATGATAACCTGCCTTTCCTTATCCACATCCCCGGCACGGAAGAGGGGGTTGCGCAGCAGGTCTATAATCACGTCCACCGCTGTCTCAAAGTGCTCACTGGCCAGCTTGCACCAGTAAGAGGTAATCTCACGGTCGGTGCCCCCGTTCATGATGCCACCCACGCCTTCAATGGCCTCGCTTATCTCGTGTGAAGTCTGCCTCTTGCCTGTGCCCTTGAAACACATGTGCTCAACGAAATGAGAGATGCCGGCCACACCGGCCTGCTCGTAACAGCTCCCGGCCATGACGAAAAACAACACTGATACCGACCTGGTATGGGGCATGGGGCAGGTAATGACTCTCAGCCCATTATCAAGAATGTCTTTCTTATATTCCATTTCTTTCTGCCTGTCCCGTCGAAGATACATCTATGTAATCTCCCATTATAGCAAATTCAAATTGGCCGGGGTACGTGCTATAATCTATTTATTGCCGCCTGTCAATCGTAATTGAAGTACGAAATAAACACGGGGTTTGAAGATATGGATACTGGAACCTGGAAAGTGAAAACCGGCCTTGCCCGGATGCTCAAGGGCGGGGTCATCATGGACGTGGTCACAGCGGACCACGCCAAAATAGCCGAGGACGCCGGCGCCTGCGCCGTGATGGCGCTCGAGCGGGTGCCGTCGGATATCCGCGCGGCCGGCGGCGTGGCCAGGATGTCAGACCCCAGCGTCATTACCGCTATTATGAAGGCTGTCACCATACCTGTGATGGCTAAATGCCGCATCGGCCACTTCGTGGAAGCACAGGTGCTGCAGGCCCTGGGTGTCGATTTTATCGACGAATCGGAGGTGCTGACCCCCGCGGACGAGAGCCACCACGTCTGGAAGCATGACTTCAAGGTCCCATTTGTCTGCGGCTGCCGCGACCTGGGCGAAGCGCTGCGCAGGTTGTCTGAAGGCGCCGCCATGATACGCACCAAGGGAGAAGCCGGCAGCGGCAATATCGTGGAAGCAGTACGGCATATGCGCTCGGTGCAGTCCGCCCTGCGCAAACTGAAATCCATGAGCGCCGACGAACTGCCCGCTGAAGCCAAGCTGCTGGGCGCGCCGCTGGACCTGGTCATCGAGGTGCATAAAACCGGCAAACTGCCGGTGGTCAACTTCGCCGCCGGCGGCGTGGCAACGCCCGCGGACGCCGCGCTGATGATGCAACTCGGCGCCGAAGGCGTCTTCGTCGGGTCGGGCATCTTTAAATCCAGCGACCCCGAAGCGCGCGCCAAAGCTATCGTGAAGGCGGTTACCCACTTTAACGACCCTGCCATCATTGCCGAGGTATCCCAATCGCTCGGCGTGGCTATGCCCGGGCTTGAGATAAAAAGCATACCCGCAGACAGCCTGCTTGCCACCCGCGGATGGTAATTTATAGTTGTGTATCCTGAAACCGCCAAGCTCAGACTTAAATCTTGCAGGAGGACATCTTGCGGACAGTAAACACCGATGACATCCATTCACTTCTGGCCGTCATGCCCCCCCATGTAGCCTCGGACCTCAAGAAGGACCTGGGGAACGGCGAGTTGTTGGAGATAGTCATGGACCTGGGGCGGTTGCCGGAAGCCCGCTTTCCCGGCCGGGAGGTTTTTATCGGCGACCACGAGGTAACCGATGCTGATATCCAGCACGTCACGGGCCTGATAGGCGCCTTCAGCGGCGATAACCGCGCCGGCCTCACACGCACCCTGCACCGCATTTCGGCCATCCGCAACCGCGAGGGCAAGATCGTCGGGCTGACCTGCCGCGTGGGCCGCGCCGTGATGGGCACGGCCATGATAATCCAGGACCTGGTGGAAACGGGTAAAAACGTGCTGCTGATGGGGCCGCCGGGCATAGGCAAAACCACCATCCTGCGCGAGACCGCCCGCGTCCTGGCCGACGATTTTAGGAAACGTGTCATCGTCGTCGATACGTCCAACGAAATAGCCGGCGACGGCGATATCCCTCACCCCGCCATAGGCCACGCCAGGCGCATGCAGGTGCCGATGCCTACGCTGCAGCATGCCGTTATGATAGAGGCGGTGGAGAACCACATGCCGGAGGTCATCATCATCGATGAGATAGGCACCAGCCTCGAGGCGGACGCCGCCCGCACCATAGCTGAACGCGGTGTGCAGCTTGTCGGCACGGCGCACGGCAACAGCCTCGAGAACCTGCTGATGAACCCGACGCTCTCGGACCTGATAGGCGGCATACAGACCGTTACGCTGGGCGACGAGGAAGCGCGCCGCCGGCACACGCAGAAATCAGTGCTGGAAAGAAAGGCCCCGCCCACCTTCGATATTGTGGTGGAAATACAGGAACGCTACAAGGTGCTGGTGCACCAGGACGTGGCTGGCTCGGTGGACTCGCTGCTGCACAAGCAGGATGCAAGCTCCGAGGTACGCTGGTTAGACCAGGAGGGAAACCTGCTAAAAGAGCAGAAAGCCGCCGCGCCTGAACAGCGCGGCCGGGCGGATGGCGGCAAGAAGCGGCTGAATATCTTCCTTTTCGGCATCAACCGCCCGATATTGGAACAGGCTGCCCATGAGAAAGGGCTGGATATCAATATCACCGACGACATGAGGCGGTCCAACCTGGTGATAACCACCAAGAACTACTTCCGCCGCAAGCCGCAAAAACTCAGGGATGCCGAGGTAGAGGGTATCCCGGTGTATGCCATACGCGGTAACAGCCTGCAGCAACTGCGCCACTGCCTCGACAGCATCTATACCGGTCCCAGGGACGAGGTGATGGATTCGGCCATGGAAGAGGCCATGACGGCCATCGAGCAGGTGAAAAACGGACGCCAGGAGGTGGAGCTAAGCCCGCAGAACGCCTTTATCCGGCGGCTTCAGCATTTGCTGGCGGAAAGGCACGACGTCAACTCGATGAGCGCCGGAAGGGAGCCCGGCAGGCGCGTGAAAATAGTCAATAACTGAGCGGACGCAATTCGCAGGAGCTATGCAGGCACATCGCGGCTTTTTGATAACTTTCGAGGGCGGAGAGGGCTGCGGCAAGAGCACGCAGGCCAGGCTGCTTTACCAAAAATTGCAGCGGCATAATATACCATCGCTGCTGACACAGGAGCCCGGCGGCACTCCTCTGGGCACTAAAATACGCTCGGTGCTCAAGGTCAAGCGCGATTTCACCATCAGCCCGCTGAGCGAGCTGTTCCTCTTCGCCGCCTGCCGCAGCCAGCT
>JBFYUA010000171.1:0-3016 GCA_041300305.1 Dehalococcoidia bacterium
TCGACGGGTTGCTGTTTCTCTGTAATACGATGTAATATATTTTTACCGGTCAGGGCAGAAAATGCAGAGGCCTTCCATGGATCTACAAGGTAGACGAGATCGTCTGTAGTATGGTCCCTGATCCAGGTAAACGCCCTGTAATCTTCATCATCAATCATGTGATAATAGGTGGCATTGAAACGTGCAGGTACAGCAATTGCCCCGATTACGACCACGGAGACGGCGCACAAAATACCACCAGCTTTCCTGAATAAAGCAGATTCATGCTTAAGCAGAAGCCAGTCTGGTAGCACACAAGTTCTAATCCAAAAAAATCCAGCACCAGCGATGACGCTGATGAGTAAAAGCATGGTTGATAATCCGCGAAAATACAGGATCATCAACCCAAAGTGAATTTGTACTAAAACTAGTCCACTAATCAGTAATAAGACAAGTCCGAGCATCATTCCGAAATTATATTCCCCCCCCCTTTTTACCAGGAAGATAGTGCCAAAGAAAAATAAAACAACCGGCAGTATCCCATATATCATTAGAAGCGCGGGAATGTCCACATGAGGAGGGATATACTGGGGTACAAGCAGCTTTTTAGCAGCAGGCAGGACCCGTGTAAAGAACCATGGCAGGGAAATTATGACCGGGACCAGTACAGCTAACAACGTACTGACACTATTGAGAGGATGAGCTTTAATATTGATTAAGGTATACGGCAGAAGGATGATAATTAGGATCACTGCAGTGGGCGGATGCAATAACCAAAGAAAACCGGCGATTAAGAGCAGTAGTAAATGCATCGGCCATGATCTAATATAGAAAGCCAGGAACAATGATAATGGGATGAAAAGCAATCCCAAAGCCATAGGCACCATAAAAGCCGGGCCGAGTATGCCGATTGAGGTAGGCAGCAGGCAGGTGAAAAAAGCAGCCTCCAGGCCGTAGCCCTGCTTATTGGCAAAGACATATACGCATAGTATGGTGAGCATGAAGATTGTGGAGGGTCCGAAGCGGAAAAGCAATAGCCAATCGATTCCCGTTACATTCTGGAATATAGCTAGCAATACATGATAGCTGACCCAGACGTTATCCGAGCCAACCTCAGAAATATCATCTGCCACAAATGGGTTAGGGAAAGTAATTGCGTCTGTTTGCTGAATAGCTTTAGAGTACGCAAGATGTGTCCACTCATCCACGTGCAGCGGGTAGGCGTAGCCGATATGCGGGATGAAGGCCATGAAGAATGCCAGGAGGAGGATGAGGAGGAGCAGTAAGGTTTTTGTCATAAGTGAGTACCCTGCTTCAATTCTAACATTTATCGCATGGTCTGCGCCCGGACAGATTGCCGCGGCCTTCGGCCTCGCAATGACATTTTTGGGGAGGGCGAGCGATGACAGTGTTATAATGAGGCCGGCGATGACATGATATGCGGGCTATTTATTTGCCTGCGGCCACCCATATGGCGATACGGGCGCTTATATTCAGTTCAAGGATATTATGGTGACAAACAAACCAGATAAGGACAAACCCGGCAGGCTTGAATCGCTTTATCAATACCTGCTTGGCGCGCCCGGCAGGTTTGCAGAAGGCTGCCGCTGTCACATCGGCGGTATCAGGATTGGATGGAAGGCCCACTGGAAGGAATACCTGCTACAGAGTATCGCCGCCACCATAGTCGTCTTCATTATCTTCTTTGCCGTCACACCGGAACGGCCGGTCATAGCTGCTTCAATCGGCGCATCTACCTTTATAGTGTTTGCCATGCCCAACAACCAGACGGCACAGCCCAGGAGGGTGGTCGGCGGGCATATTATCGGCATACTCTGCGGTTCGCTGTTTTCCTTTTTCCCCCAGATGACCATACTTCCATCAATTGCCGTCTATTCTATCGCGGTGGGCCTGTCCATCTTCCTGATGGTGGCGCTCAACCTTGAGCATCCACCGGCCAGCGGCACAGCCCTGGGTATCGCGCTGAACGGGTTTTCTTTTGAAGTGGCAACAGCCGTAATACTCAGCGCCCTGGTCCTTTCTATCGCTCATTTCCTGTTGTGCCGGCGCTTTAACGACCTGACCTCATAGCCGCACTAATGCCCCGGCTTACCTGCCTGCCGCAGGCCCGCCGGCACGCGGTCGCGCTTAATTGACCCCCCGCTATACGGGGTGCTATCCTTGCATTGACTATGCCGCCCGACATCAATATCTGGATACTGGCGGGCACCGGCTTCGCTGCGGGACTGCTGGGCGCTATGCTGGGCGTGGGGGGCGGATTCATGATCGTCCCCGCCCTCACCATGCTGGGACTGCCCATCCAGTTCGCCATCGGCAGCAGCCTCATTTCTATAGTGACAAACGCCGCCACCTCGACCAGCGTCCACATACGCAATAATCTGACCAACCTGAAGCTGGGGCTGCTGCTGTCCACCACGCTCGTCCCCGGGGCGGTGGCCGGCGCTTTGATTGCATCGACGCTGTCGGCGCCGGTGCTGACAATGCTGTTCAGCCTGCTGCTGATTTTCGTAGCCTGTTACATGTTCCCCAGGAAGCGGCGCCGGTTGACCGGGGAAGAGCTTGAAGCCCGCATGCGGGTCAATGAGAAATCGCACGCTTCACACGCCTGGCTGGACGGCTCATATTTCGACCCGGCCATAAATGAAGAGGTCCGCTACCAGGTGCACCGCCCGGTGGCCGGACTCGTCACCAGCTTTTTTGGGGGAATTCTCTCAAGCATGTTCGGCATCGGGGGCGGGATAACCAACGTACCGGTCCTGAACCGCATCATGAAAGTGCCCGTCAAAGCTACCGTGGCCACCAGCGGCTTCCTGCTGCTGACAACCACCATGACCGGCTCCCTCATCTATATCTACAACGGCTTCCTGTTACCATACGTGGCCGGCCCGCTGTGCCTGAGCGTATTCATCGGCGCCAGGCTGGGCTCGGTAATCACACAGCGGGTCCACACGCGGATACTGGTTATAATTTTTACCGTCTTTCTGGCATTGATGGCAATCGTGATGGCGCTTAAAGG
>JBFYUA010000174.1:0-4749 GCA_041300305.1 Dehalococcoidia bacterium
CCGACGGGTGGGGTTACCTGGCCGGCGCCGCCCATGACTATACAGAGCACGCCAAAGAACAGCGGATCGATATTAAGGGCTACGGCCATGGGAAAAACTATGGGAAGTGTTATGTATATCAGGGGTACCGCTTCTATGAAGCATCCCAGGATAAGAATCAGGATAGATACCATGAACAGGAAAGGAACGAGATCCAGTCCCGTGCTTATCATACCCCTGGTTAATTCCTGGGGTATATTGAAATAGCTGAACATTGCCGAGAGAAATATGGCCGTTGCGATAAGGAAAAATATTACGCCGACATTGGCTGCTGTCTTAATCAATGAGTCCAGGAATTTTCGCCAGTTCAACTCCCGGTGTATTAACCCCAATATAACCGCCAAGAGGCAGGCTACCGCAGCCGCTTCCGTTGGAGTCGCAATGCCGCCGTATATCGAGCCCAGCACAAGGATGGGGACGCACAGGGACGGTATGGCCGCCACAAATGTTGAGCGGATTTCCTTCCAGGAAGCCCTGGGCCTGACTTTGAAGCGATTACGACAAATGATTACGGCGACAAGGCTGAGTGCCAAAGTCAGCAGGAGTCCAGGTATGATGCCTGCGATGAAGAGTTTGGCAATTGAAGTTCCCGTTATAGCCCCGTAGATTATGAAGCCATTGCTGGGAGGTATTACCAGTCCGAGGATGCCGGCGACTGCTATGAGGCCTGCTGAAAAAGCCTTGCTATACCCGTACTCCTCCATGACAGGGATCAAGATGGTGCCTACTGCCACTATAACGGCGAGTGATGAACCAGCACATGCGCCGAAGAAGGCGCAGGCAACTATGGCAATTATTGCCATACCCCCAGGCAGATGGCCGAAAAGAGACATCAGGAAATCGGTTACCCTTTTTGCCACCCCGCCCTGTGTAAGCAAATAGCCCGCCAGGATAAAGAGCGGTATGGCCAGCAATACGTATTTATTAATTGCCCCGACGCACAGGTTGGCAAGGGCCGAAAGGGGCACGTTAAGCTCATAAAAAAGTGGGATCCCCGCCCCGAGAATGAAAACGGCGAAGATGGGGACCCCGAAGATAAGCGCAATCAGGCCAAGGGTTATCCCGAATGCCATCATCAGCTTTTTCCCTCACCATCCGGGCTTTCATGCCTGGCTAGGGCGGCAATGGAACGGGCCGTTAAATCGATGGCGAACATGGTTAGCAGAGCGCATCCTATGCTGAAAAAAAGCATCAGTATCCACAGCGGCAGTTGAAGCTCGGAGCTTGAAACTGTACCCACGCGGTAATGATAGGCAAAGCCGCTCAGGCCTGCCAGCAACATGTAAGTGCAGGCTGCAAGGGTCAGGAGGTTGATCAGTACCATAAGCGCACACCTTTTCTTCCCTTTCAACACCTCCGGCAGGATTTCCACACTGACGTGTTTGTTCAGCTTCAGCATTACAGGCGCAGCAAGGAAAGTGGCTACGGACACGAGGTACCTTGGTATCTCGTCCATGAAACTATGGCTGGAACTGAAAAAGTACCTGGTAACCACCTCGATGACCATGATTGCAGTAGACAACCCTATGAGCAAGCCCGAGATAACCAGGAGGCTTTTCTGCAGCCATCTGCTGAAGTTGTTATAGAATGCCAGCGCCTTTGAGGCTGTAGTCATGTTATTTTATTCTATGGAATAGCTTACTTGGTTCCTATCTCCATGGCCTTGTTGTACAGCGTGTTGTCGCCGACCATCTGTTTGATGAAATCGTAGAAAGGACCAAGCTTCTTTCTTAGCTCATCTACATTCTGCATGGTGGTCCAGGTGACACCCCGCTTTGTAGTGGATTCGATACAGGAGTCAACCACCTTGTCCATCTCCGTAATCGCGTATGTCTCCACTTCCGGGAGGACTTCCGTTACCATCACCTGGCGTATATCCTCCGGGAGGCTGTCCCACCACTCAGAATTCACAAGCAGCCACCCATCGATGATCATGGCGGGATTCTTCATGGCGAATTTGCCGTAATCTGCCTCAGGTCCCACCGCGAACTTAGCATAAGTTGATGCGAAACCGTCGACCATTCCCTGCTCCATGGCAGTCCATAACTCAGTGATCGGTATTTGTACCGCTTCGACGCCAAACGACTGGAACATGGCACCGTCAATGATGCTGGACGCCCGCATCTTCAGGCCGATTAAATCCTCCCACCTGTTTATCGGCCTTATCTTGTTGGCCGTGACGCCGGGTCCGACCGGGATGCGGCACAGCGCCTTGATGCCCAGTTTCTTTTCAACGTTTTTGTCCCAGGAGGCCTTCCACTCGGGTGTCTGCTCAAAGGCAGTCAGAGCCTGGTAATCTTTCCATAAGTAGGGGATAAGCAGGGCGACGGTGCCAGCATGCACTGGAACCAGGGCCGGCGCGTTGGTTGCCACCATCTGTATGGCGCCGGTTGACAGCGCCATGATCTCGTCCTCGCGTGAGTAAAGCTCACCGCCGCTGTGCACATCTATGATGAGCCTGCCCCCTGTTTTGTCTTTGGCCAGTTCCGCCAACTTGCGGACAGCAAGTTCCGAGGACATTCCCTCCGGGTAGGCGGTGGTTAACTTGGCCTTTATCGGTTTCGGTCCGGGAGTTGATGTTGTCAAGGCTGGTGCGCCGCAAGCTGCCAGTGCCACAACACAAAGAAGCAGCAGGGCCAGGACCAGGTTCCATACTGTTTTCATCTCATACCTCCTGTCGGCTGTTTGAATTGAAAGTCTAATATCTTTTGTTTCACTTGTCTGTCGGATAGCTGACAAGTCACCTTCCTTTAAAATCCGCCGGGCGGTTAAGCTTGATAATCCTAAGGTTCCCGTCCTTCTCCAACAGCAATGGTTCCATCGCTTTTACTCCTTGGCGTTGTTCCTGTTCATATTACGCGCACTCGTGCTTATCCCAGGGTTGCCGTTCGCCCCTCTGCAGTGCCGTCTCCATCCTGACAAGGGCTGCCTTGAGCTTGTTAATCTCGTCCGCTTTCATGTCGGGATTTTTCATCGCCTGGTAAATGACAGCCCCCTCGGCCTGCGCTGGTATGGGTAGGTCGAGCAGGTAACATATGGTCGGCACAATGTCGGTCAGCCAGACTGTGCGTTGAAGTCTTGTTCCCTTTCTGATGCCTGGCCCGGTTAGTGTGAGCAATGCCTTGAGTGAGCCTATGCCCCATTCCGCTGTGGGCAGGATTGGCCCATGCTGGCCGCCGAACCAGGGGTAGAGGGCATAAACAACATCGCCGATACCGTCCCCATACAGTCCCAGCAGCCTCGCGTCTCTCTTGCAAAGAGCCATGGCCACCGGCCTTTTGCCTGTCTGGGGGTCAACGTAGGTCAGCAGCGCGTCTATGATTTCCTGCTGCACCTTATCATAATCGGACTGCTCCACAATTCCCTCAGGGTCCCTGCCTTTGAGATTGACATATATATAAAGTTCCCTTTGAGGGACGGCCCTTGACTTTTTTAAGTCGGGTTGCAGGAGGTGGGCAGCTACACCCTTACCCACTACACGTTCACTTACTGCAAGCGCTTTGGATTTCGATGGGGTCTCATCCTGTTTCTCCTCAAGCACCGTCAGTCCGGCTTTAGTAAGGACATCGTACGGATTAAATGGCGCGCCGTCGGCAACTGCCCCATGGTCGGATACAAGTACGATAAGGGTTTCCTTGTCGCAAGCCTTGTTTATCTGTGCCAGCATCCTGTCCGCTGCTTCATATATCCTGAGGTGCGCTGCCCACGCTTTTTCGCGTGTAGCCTCATCCGGATTCAAACCCGGATCCATCTGCCCCATTATAACGTGGTAAATCCAGTCGGTGGGGTGGAAATGCATGAAAAACAGATCCCAGGGGTAGTTGGTAAGCAGTATCGAGGCTGCGTCCCCCATCCACTGTGCGTACTGCTCATTTATCTCTATATAGGTATCAAGTCCGAACCAGCCGACCGAAAGGCCGAAGATACCGCCCTGTGGGGCGAATGTCCCCTCACTCGAAACAAGTTGTGCCGCGACCTCGGCAGGGTAGCTCCAACCCGTTGTTTCGCCGATAGCCCCAATTAGCAGCCGAAAATCATCCGCGTCGTCCGAGAGTTCCAGCAATTTGCAGCGGAAACAAACCTGTCGCTCTGTCCCGTTCGGCATGTTGATGGCCGTAAAAATCTTTTTACTCCATTCACCCTGCGCCAGGGTGCAGAAGGCATCATTGAAATCTTTTGTAGGAGAAAGCGCTACCCTGTCGTAGTCATCCCCGGCTGAGCGGTAGGCCAACACATACCAGGACGTATCTGCGGGTTTTTGGAGCGCGGCGGGGAAGAGAAGCTGGAATTCCATCTCGAGGGGTTCGTCGCCGCAACCGGCGAGGTTTTTCCAACTTTCTGCCTCCACGAATTTACCTCTTATCCCTCCCGGGTATATGCCGCTGGTCACAAGCTGGTCTGCGCACATCATCATGCGGGCTTGCAATTTGGGCAGCCCATCCCTGAATTCGTTGGGTGACATGCCACCGCCGCCCACCATGATTCCATTTTTCATTTTCGCAGGCCAGGAACCCGGGTAGTTCAGCACTATGCACTTTCTACCTGCGCGGTCCGCCGCATCCCAGATATATTCCGCCTTGATCCTTGCGCTGCTGAATGCCTGCTCGATGTTTTCGTTGACCGGGCTGGTTCCGGGCTTGTGCACGTGGAAATCTGTCACGCCGTGTGTCCCATCCCAGGCCCCCGTGGCTATGCACGCCCAGTTGGGAG
>JBFYUA010000196.1:0-6588 GCA_041300305.1 Dehalococcoidia bacterium
GACAATGGGTATTTTTTTCTGTTCAAAAATATCGATGATGAACCTTGCCATATCCTCTTTCTCCTCGACATTCATGCCTGCCATCGGTTCATCCAGCAACAATAATTTAGGTTCCAGCGCCAGGGCGCGGCCCAGGTCTACGCGTTTTCTTTGCCCGTACGGCAGCGACCCCACGACTTTTTTGCGGATAGGTTCCATTTCGAGGAAGTCGATTATGTCTTCGACAAAGCGGCGGTGCCTGATCTCTTTATCGTGCTCCCAGCCGAAATAAAGCGCACCGGCCAGGAAATTAGGTTTCAAATGTATGTGCCTGGCGGCCATAAGGTTATCCAGCGTAGTAAGTCCGGTATAGAGCTGCATGTTCTGGAAAGTCCTGGAGATTCCGAGCGATGCTATTTTATGCGGTGGAAGGCGGTTGATTTTTTTACCGTTGAAAGTAATATCGCCTGACTGTGGGCGGTAAAAGCCATTTATACAGTTGAGCAGGGCTGTCTTGCCTGCGCCGTTGGGCCCTATTATGGCAAGGATTTCCTTTTCGCGTACTGATATATTAACCTGCGACAATGCCTGCAGGCTACCAAAACTGAGGCTAACTTCCCTTACCTCTAACTTCATGCCCAACCATCTACCCCCAAGTGCAAACACGCAACTTAGAGATTACCAGCGATTATATAGGATGTTTCAATTGCATGTCAATAGTTGTGCTGAATATGTGTGGAGAAGTCCATTAATCTCATCGATGGATAATGGAATAAGTCAATACGTACGTTCATCAACTATTTTCTTAGCCTCTTCGGCAATAGTCCCGGCGGCCACTGTCTCCATCTTATCAAATCGGACCTTGCAGGCGCACTGCAAGTCCTTTACCAGTGATTTTTGCGTAAATTTTCCACAGCGTGCCTAATCATAGGCTTCCTTGATCGTGAGCATGCGAATTTAACTTGTAATGGAATCGGCAAACGGCTATATTGATATCAATT
Organism: Dehalococcoidia bacterium; assembly: GCA_041300305.1. Taxonomy (GTDB): domain Bacteria; phylum Chloroflexota; class Dehalococcoidia; order GIF9; family UBA5629; genus CAIMUM01. The sequence continues at coordinate 981 of JBFYUA010000196.1, forward strand.
AGAGGTGTAGGCATGAAAGCATTATCGATAGGCAAAATAAGGGGGTTGCAGCAGATATCCACGGCAGCCGGGCATTTTATCATGTGTGCCATGGACCACAGGTCCGGACTGATAACCATGCTGAAGGACGCGCAGCAAAAAGCGCCCGGTTATGAAGAGATAGTACAGTTGAAATTGGATATGTGTTCCACCATGGGTGAATTTTCCAGCGGTATACTGCTCGACCCGGAATACGGGGCTGCCCAGTGTATCGCCGGCAATGCGCTGAGCGGCCGCACGGGACTGCTGGTTGCCATCGAGGCCACCGGCTACCAGAAGGACCCCACCGGGCGCCTGACAACTTTGCTGCCGGACTGGAATGTAGAGAAAATCAAGCGCATGGGGGCCTCGGCGGTCAAGATACTGGTTTATTACCGGCCTGATATCAAGGCGCTGGCTGCTAAGCAGCTCAAGATCATAGCCGGTGTAGCGGCGGATTGTGATAAATATGATATACCGCTGCTGGTGGAGCCCAAGACCTACCGTGTGGAAGGCGAGGTTATGGATTCCACGGAGTTCGCGCGCCGTCTGCCCGAGTTGGTCATCGAGACTGCCCGGCAGATCACCGAATTGCCTGTCGATGTGTTGAAAGCGGAGTTCCCTGCCGACGCAAAATATGAAAAAGACGCTGCCAAACTGGCCGGCTATTGCCGGGGATTGGATGAAGCTTCACGCATACCCTGGGTAATTCTCAGCGCCGGGGTGGATTATGAGACCTTCAGACAGCAGGTGGCCATTGCCTGCAGGGCCGGGGCATCCGGTTTCCTCGGTGGCAGGGCTGTCTGGCAGGAGGCGCTGGAGATAAGCGGCAGAGACGGAAAACTGAAATTTTTCCGGGAGGTTGCGGGCAGCAGGCTGAGGGAGCTATCCGGTATCACAGCGGAGAACGGCAAACCCTGGTTTGCCAAGCTGGGGGTGAAAAAATCCGGCATTACCTCTACCGGGCCTGACTGGTATCGCAGTTATTGAATCCGAAATGAGCGCTCCACTACCGCAGGGCTTTCCCATGCGTAAAACTAAAATCGTCTGTACTATCGGTCCCAGCAGCATTCCACCTGCTATCGTGAAAAGCCTGCTGGAGTCCGGTATGAATGTTGCGCGTATAAATGCTTCGCACGGAACAATGGAGGAGCATGCGCAATATGTGGAGATACTGCGGCATGAAGCCAAGAAAATGAAGGTGCCGCTGGCGCTCTTGCTGGACCTGCCGGGTCCCAAGGACCGCACAGGCAAGACCAAGAAAGGCGGCATCAAGCTGCGCGAGGGCGCTGATTTCCTTCTGACTACACGAGACGTGCTGGGGGACGATTCGCAGGTATCGGTTGACCTGCCGGAATTGCCGCGGCATGTCAAGCTGGGGCAGACCATTTTACTTGATGACGGCTTGATAAAGCTGGAAATAAAATCCATCAGTAATGATACCGTCAAGTGTACTGTTATCGTGGGCGGCAGGTTATTTGATAACAAGGGCCTGACCGTGCCCGGTGTGACCTGGGATATCGATGCGGTTACGGAGGAGGACTGGCTCCACCTGGATTTCGCGGTCAAGCAGGGCATCGATTTCGTGGGACTGTCTTTTGTGCGCAGCGCTGCGGACGTGGTAAAGGTCAGGGAATTCCTGCTCGCGCAGGGTTCCAAAGCCAAGATCATAGCTAAAATCGAAAGGCTCGAGGGCCTCAATAATTTTGACGGGATAAGCGAGGCGGCTGATGGTATCATGGTGGCGCGCGGCGACCTGGGCGTGCAGATACCAATTCAGCGCGTACCGATCGTGCAGAAAGACCTCATACGCAAGTGCAATCACCTCGGCAAGCCGGTCATAGTTGCCACGCAGATGCTCGAATCGATGGTTGATTCTCCCATGCCCACACGCGCCGAGGCCACGGATGTTGCCAATGCCATTTTCGACGGGGCAGATGCCATCATGCTGTCCGAGGAAACTGCTGTCGGCCATTACGCGGTGGAGACCGTGCAGATGATGTCCCTCATCGCCCTCGAAGCCGAGGCTGCGCTGCCGTATGAAGACAACTTCGCCAGCAAGGGCAAGGATTTACAACCGCTCACCGATGACGCCATCAGCTACGCGGCCTGTCATGTAGCCTCCCAGCTTGGCGCCAGGGCGGTTATCGCCTACACCGCTTCCGGTAGCACAGCGATACGGGTATCCAAGTACCGTCCCCGCACACCGATTTTGGCCATCACTCCCAATGAATCCACGCAGCGGCAATTGTCCCTTTCCTGGGGCGTGAATGCCCTGAAGGTAACAGAGCACAAATTGATTCTCAATATGTTCTCACAGGCGGCTGGCGCAGTCAGCAGATGCGGGCTGGGCAAAGAGGGTGACCTGGTAGTGGTGACGGCCGGCCTGCCCATGGGCAAGTCCGGCAGCACCAACATGCTAAAAGTGGAGAGGATTTAGTTATTAGCCGCCGTATCGCTCAACCCGTACCTGTTTAACAGTGAAAAGAATTCGTTTCGAAACGCTTCAAATCTGAGTTGCAGACTATTCATATCATCATCGAACCGGTTGGGCACTTCAGCCACTGAACGCACAGACCGAAGGAGCAAGCAGTCCATGCCGCCATTCAAGATCAGGGTGCCTTTAGTTATATTAAAGTCAAGGGGGTAGGTCTGGCATAAAAATGGTTTAATATGATAGGGCAGTGAGCATCCTTCCCTCTTAAGAAAGTGGCATCTGCCTTTTAATCCGGCCGGTTTTGTCCAGGTCGAGAAAAGCCGGGCCCAAAGTGGGTCTTCAACGGCATTCTCAGTGTAAAATTCCAGCTGGTTCTGAGTCAGCGGGGAATTATCGATGAAATACGAAGGGTCTTCACGTGTGAATTCTGCTATCCGCTGAATTTCTCCAGGAAGTAAAATTATTTTCCATCCATCCAAGAACGGGAAGACACAGCAACCGCCGCTCAATATTATGCACACACGGCAAATGGTTGAAGTTAGCCTTCGTTTGCCCAATTTATTACACCATCGAAAATACCGTATCAGGATTACAGATGCCCTCCTGGTATTCGGCACCGGGGGCGCAGTCCGGGGTTACAGCGCTGTCTTCGTCCCTGCGCTGTTAAAAAAGAACACCCCTTCGAATTCATGTGCCAGGATGGCGGCGGATTTGAGGCCGGTGCAATGTGAGACCCCCAGCTTCTTAACATTGAAGCCTTTCAGAGCGTCAATGGTCGACTGCATCTGCTCCGTGCCAGCGCTTATCAGGTGCGTGCCGCCGATAACTGCATAGATCTCCTTGATTCCCGTGATCTTCTGCGCATGCAGTATGGTATTGATCATTCCCCTGTGCGCGCAACCGAGCAATATCACCAGCCCCTGGCCGGTTTTGATGATGATGCCCATGTCGTCTTCCAGCTTGTCGGGCACGTGTGCCCCGTCTTCTTTTACATGCAGGTCCTTGTCGATTTTCTCAAAACCTACGATTATCTCCACCTCGCCGGTGGTCAGCATGTTCTCACTCAACTCGACTGGCTTCTTGGACAGTTTGAAGCGGGCCCCCAGTGCTTCAAGCTCTTCGCGCGGGAAAGGGATGCCTATGTGCTTCTCAATAAAGTCCTTGATGTAAAAATATTTCGGGGGGAAAATATCGGGATGGGCGATGATCTCAATGCCGTCAGGACGCTTGCCCGATTCTAGTATTTTGGTCAGCACCTCCTGCAGGCCGCCGGTGTGGTCGTAATGGCCGTGGCTCAGCACGATCCTATCCACGGAAGCGATGTCTACTCCTAATGCCACGGCATTCCTGGTTATCAGGGCGCTCGGACCGGTATCAAAAAGCACTTTCTGGCCGTCGGCTTCCACCAGCAGGCTCTGGCCCCATTCCCCGATGGTGAAAGGTGTCCCCGCGGTGTTCTCTACAAGGGTCGTCACGGTAATTGGCATGTCAACCTCCTAAAATGTTGTTATTTAAAAGCTGTTCAGCATTATAGCGAATTGAGACAGGTCCCGCACGGCCGCCGGGTCTCCCGATTTGCCCTCGCGGTCCAGGTAATAGGCGCGGATGCCGATGGCGGCAGGCTCCAGGCAGTCGAACCGCCGGTGGTCGCCAACGTGTACTACCTGTCCCGGTTCAACCCGCAACCGATGGCACATGCCTGTGTAGAATTCAGCGGTCTTGACCTGCTGGAAATCCGATGTGGATGAGAAGATGCTGCTGAAATGATGCTCGGTATCCCGCAGCAGGTGTTTGAGAAACGGACGCGGCGAACCCGACGCTACGCTGAGCTTATATACACCGCCCAGCTTTTTCAGGACGCCCTTAGTTTCGGGATAATATTCAACCCTCGGCTGCAACTCCTCCATGGCGATATCGGCCTGGCCGAGGTCGAAACGGGTGAACCAGTATTGCACGTCGTACCAGTCAATCTGCTGGTCTCCCAGGCTGTCGTACTCCTGTCTGATCTTTTGAGTGGCCTCCTCAAAGCTCAATCCCCACCTCCCGGCATAGCGCTGCGGTATCATCTCGAACCATATGGCAGAACTGAAACCGGTGGTGACCATGGTGCCCTCGACATCGAAGGAGACCACCTTGATATCATTGTCAACCGCCTTCATGCTGTCCGATTGTATCATTTTATTTTGATTCATGTAGAGGCATGATGATTTCCCCGCTTTATGAACAGGCGTTACAATTATAGCAATATGGACATGGGCAAACTCAACAGCTATTACTTTGAGACCGGACCTATCCGTCCCCCCAGCGAAGCCTACTCGCTATTAATCAGGGCCACGCGTAACTGTCCCTGGAACCGTTGTACATTCTGCCAAACCTATAAAGGTCAGAAGTTTGAATTGCGCCCCGCGGAAGATGTAGTTAGGGACATTGGCATAGCCGAACAGATTGTGGACGCTATGAATGAGCTTGGCCGAGAGAAAGGCTACGGCAGCAGGCCGCGGGAGATGGCGGCCTATATTCACAGCATGGTTACCAATAACGATTGTGTCAGGCAGGTGTCGCTCTGGCAATGGGCCGGCGGGACTTCGGCTTTCCTGCAGGATGCCAACAGTATCATCATGCGTCATGCGGACCTGCTGAAGGTGTTGTCCTCGTTACAAGAGACATTCCCCGGGCTGAACAGGATTACATCCTACGGCCGCTCCAAGACCGCCGCAAAAAAGGGCGTAGAGGAATTCAAGGAGCTGCGGCAGGCCGGTTTGACGCGCATCCACGTAGGCATGGAGAGCGGCTCGGACACGGTGCTTCAATTTATCGATAAGGGGATGACGGCTGCTGACCACATCAAGGGTGGCAATAATATCCGCGAGGCGGGCATCGAGCTTTCCGAATACTATATGCCGGGACTGGGCGGCAGGCAGTGGTACCAGGAGCATGCCGCCGGGTCAGCCCGCGTTGTGAATGAGGTCAACCCGGATTTTCTCAGGCTGCGAACTTTGATGATGGGGGAAACGCTGCCGATGTGGGCGAAGCTGCAGGCGGGTGAGTTTGTGATGCAAACGGAGGATGAAACCGTGCAGGAAATCGGGGAGTTTATCAATAAGCTCGATTTCACCGGCGAATTGAAGAGTGACCATATACTCAACCTGCTGC
>JBFYUA010000050.1:0-16901 GCA_041300305.1 Dehalococcoidia bacterium
GGCGCTCGTTGAAGACGCGCAACGTTGGGTGAAAGAAAAAACGGCGGCAGTTGTAAAACAAATAGAAAAAAACACTGAAATAGAAATCGCCTTGATTGAAAAAAAGCCGCTGGAGATAAACCGGGTCAGGCAGGTCATTGCTATTATGAGCGGCAAGGGCGGCGTGGGCAAATCGCTGGTCACGGCCCTCACGGCCATACTGCTCAACAGGCAGGGCTTAAGCGTCGGCATCCTGGACGCCGACATAACCGGGCCCAGTATACCGAAAATGTTCGGCCTGTCCGCGCGCCCCAGGGGCAGCGAGAGCGGCATATTGCCCGTAATATCCGCTAACGGCATAGAGGTAATCTCTATCAACCTTTTCCTTCCCAGCGATGATGAGGCCGTAATCTGGAGGGGCCCCCTGATCGGCAAGGCAATAACGCAGTTCTGGGAGGACGTGCTGTGGGGCAGCCTCGATTACCTGATCGTTGACCTTCCGCCCGGCACCGCCGACGCCCCCCTGACGGCGCTCCAGGTACTGCCGGTCAGCGGGGCAATAGTGGTCTTTACGCCGCAGGACCTGACCACAATGATTGTGAAGAAAGCCGTCAAAATGGCACAGCAAATGAATAAGAAAGTCCTCGGCGTTGTCGAGAATATGAGTTTCCTTTATGTGCCCGAACTGAAGAAAAAGATCGAGATTTTCGGCAAAAGCCGCGGCGACGAAATGTCCAAAGCGGCAGCGGCGCCGCTGCTGGCGCGCATACCTATCGACCCCAAACTTGCGACACTGTGCGATGAGGGGCATATCGAGAGGTACGACGGCGAGATACTCAAAACATACGGTGAGGAACTTTTAAAAGTAATCCCGCGGGTATAAGTCAGAGCAATAACTGTGACTTACCCCGTCCTTCCCATGAAGGCCGCCCGCGTAACGCTGTCCCTTGATTTAAAACGCCTAAAAATATATACTTCTTGGGCAATCCGGCAAAAGTATGTCCCTGTATCAGCTTTGCCGCAAGTTCACCGGAGGCATTTATGACTTTTAACCCGTTTGAGCAACAGGAAGAGGAAATCGAAGGGTCCATGGACCTTGAGATGATACGTGATGACCTGGTAGCCGAGCTTAAGGCTATTAACGAATATGAAGCGCAGGTAGAGATGCTTGACAGCGAGGAAGCAGCCGATGCTATCGAGCAGATTTTGGAAGACAAGAAAGTGCACGTGGCCAAACTGGTCAAGCTGTTGAAACTGCTTGACCCGGTACAGGCTGAAAAATTGAATAACGAATTAAGGTAGAAAGAGAAATGGCACATAAACCCAAGCTTAAAGCAGCAAAAAAGAACCGCGGCAAGACCAAGAGCAGCAAGCGTAACATCGTTAAAAAGATAACCGCATAAATTTACGGTGGAGACACCAGCTTGAAGGTACTGGTTATCGGCAACGGGGCGAGGGAGCATGCCCTGGTGTGCAAGGTTGCCCGCAGTCCGCGTGCCGATGCTATCTATGCTATGCCGGGAAACGCCGGGACGGACGGCATCGCCCAAAATATCGACATATCATCATCTGATATCCCCGCCATAATCAAGAAAGCCTGTGAACTGCGTGTCGGACTTGTAGTAGTCGGCCCGGAAGCGCCGCTGGCGGCCGGCATTGCCGACCTTTTCCAGCAAACCGGCATACCGGTATTCGGCCCGTCGGGATCAGCCGCACAGCTTGAATCAAGCAAAGCTTTCGCCCGTGAGTTGATGGTAAGGTGCGGCATACCCTGCGCCGCAGGCCGGGAATTCAGCGATTACGGGGAAGCCAAAAGCTACCTGGAAAAGCAACATGCTCCCATCGTGGTCAAAGCTGACGGCCTGGCGGCAGGCAAAGGTGTAACCGTAGCCAATACTCTTGAAGAGGCCATGGGGGCGCTCAACGCCATCATGAAGGACCGTGTCTTTGGAGCGGCCGGCGACCGCGTGATAATAGAAGAATGCCTGGTTGGCAGGGAGGTCAGCCTGCTGGCCTTCAGCGATGGTAAAACGGTCATACCCATGGTGCCTGCCTGTGATTATAAACGCGTCTTTAACGGCGATGCCGGGCCCAATACCGGCGGCATGGGCAGCTACAGTCCACCCGGTTTCTTCACTGAGGAAATGGTAAGGCAGGTAACAGCCGAAATCATCAAACCGGTTATCGACGCCATGGCCGCACAGGGTTCGTTATATAAGGGTGTGCTGTATACCGGCCTGATAATGACTGACCGCGGGCCGAAGGTACTGGAGTTCAACGCCAGGTTTGGCGACCCTGAAACCCAGGTAATCCTGCCCAGGTTGCAGACCGACCTGGTGGATATCATGCTGGCGAGCATAAACGGCACGCTGGACAGGGTCAAAGTCGACTGGAGCGGCGATGCCTGTGCGGGAGTTGTGCTGGCATCGGGCGGCTACCCGGGCGAGTACAGGGCCGGCCAGGTTATCAGCATCTCTGACCGGCTTGAGCAGGACGTTAATATTTTTTACGCGGGCGCCAAAAAGCGCGCAGACGGCCGGATAGTGACGGACGGCGGAAGGGTGCTCACCGTTGCCGCTACGGGGAAAACGCTGAAAGACGCCGGGGAGAAGGTGTACCGCAACATACCACATATTAATTTCGAAGGAATGCATTACCGCACTGATATTGCGACCAGGGAGGTGAACTGATGGCCAGGGTAGGCATAGTGATCGGCAGCAAAACGGATGAGCAATTCATTCAACCGGCGCTCGACATACTGGGCGAATTCGAAATCGATTTCGACCTGTCCATACTGTCGGCGCACCGCAAACCGGACAGCGTCCGGCAGTACGCAATTGAAGCAGCTTCGCGCGGTTGCGAGGTGATCATCGCGGCGGCGGGCAGCGCGGCCCACCTGCCCGGAGTGATAGCATCCTGGACAACACTGCCTGTCATAGGCGTACCACTTCCCACCAGCGATCTCAAAGGCATCGATTCGCTTTACTCCATTATCCAGATGCCGGGCGGCGTGCCGGTAGCCTGCGTGGGCATCGGCGCCGCCGGGGCCAAGAATGCCGCGCTGCTGGCAGCACAGATGCTCTCAATCAAATACGAGCCGCTACGAAAGGCTTTCGCAGCTTATAAACGCAGGCTGGCAGAATCGTGAGGGAAAGATAATGATTGAACGCTACTCCCGTCCACTCATGAAGAGGGTCTGGTCGGAAAAAAATAAATTCGCTAAATGGCTGCAAGTGGAGATAGCGGTCTGCGAGGCGTGGGCAGAGGCAGGCCGCATACCGAGAAAGTCCCTGGTCAATATCAGGAAAGCCACGGTCAACTTTGAAAGGATGGACGAGATATTCAAGGTCACCCACCACGATGTCACGGCTTTTCTCAACGCAGTGGGGGAGACGGTGGGCGATGATTCCCGCTTTATCCACCTCGGGCTCACCTCCTCCGACATCATGGATACGGCGCAGGCCCTGCAGCTCCAGCAAGCCGCGTACCTGCTTGAGGAGGACATTAATATCCTCATCAAGGTGCTGGAAGAACTGGCGCTCACCCACAAGGACACGCTTATGATCGGCCGCACGCACGGCGTGCACGCCGAACCGATCACCTTCGGCCTTAAACTGGCGCTGTGGGCGCAGGAGATGAAGAGAAACCGCACCAGGCTGCAGGAGGCCAGGAAGGTCATCAGCGTCGGCAAAATCTCAGGCGCCGTGGGCACCTATGCCACGGTAGAGCCCGGGATCGAAGAAAAGGCCTGTAAAAAGTTGGGCTTAACGCACGCGCCGGTATCCAACCAGGTCATCCAGCGCGACCGCCACGCGCAGTTCGTCAGCACCCTGGCCATCACCGCCAGTTCATTAGATAAATTCGCCACTGAGATAAGAGCACTGCAGCGCACCGAGGTACTGGAAGCCGAGGAGCCTTTTTCAGCCGGGCAGACCGGCTCTTCAGCCATGCCCCATAAGCGCAACCCTGAACTGTGCGAACGCGTCTGCGGGTTGGCCAGGCTGATAAGGGGCCATTCGGTCACGGCTTTGGAAAATGTGGCGCTCTGGCATGAGCGGGACATCAGCCATTCATCCAATGAACGCGTCATCCTCCCCGATTCCTGCCTGGCGCTCGATTACATATTAAATATATTCACCGGGGTAATGAAAGGGTTGCAGGTCCACCCCGAAAATATGCGGCGCAACCTCGAGCTTACCCAGGGGCTGGTCTTCTCGCAAAACGTCATGCTGGCGCTGGTGGGCAAGGGCCTCAGCAGGCAGGAAGCGTACAGGTTGACCCAGCGCAACGCCATGCACGCCTGGAAGACCAGGACCCCGTTCATTAAACTGCTAAAAACTGATAAAGAGGTCATGCAGCATTTCAATTCAAGGGAACTGGCGTACATCTTCGATTACCATCTTTTCGTCAAACATGTAGATACCATCTTTGAGCGGCTGGGACTGCTTAAGAAAAAGCGCATGAATACTAACAAAAAATAGGAGTTGTCAATTGCACACAGTACTTGACACAGGGCTAAAATTACCGGTATTCGGCAAAGGCAAGGTCAGGGACACTTATATCACCGGCGACCACCTTTTAATGATAGCCACGGACCGCATCTCGGCTTTCGATGTTGTTTTGCCCACCGGGATACCCGATAAAGGCGCAGTTTTGAACCAGGTCTCCGTTTTCTGGTTCGGCAAGACTTACCATATCGTGCCTAACCACCTGGTGGAGTCGGTGGAAAGCCGCCGGGCGCTGGCCAGGTATGCTATGGGCAAAAGGCCTTTGCCCGAGTGGCTGATGGGACGCTCGATGGTAGTCCTGAAGGCAGAGCGCATCCCGGTGGAATGCGTGGTGCGCGGTTATATTGCGGGTTCGGCCTGGGCTGAATATAAGAAATCGGGGACCATCAACGGGCGTAAATCCCCCACCGGCTTGAAAGAGAGCCAGGAGCTCCCTGAGCCGCTATTCACGCCCACAACCAAAGCTGACGAAGGGCATGATATGCCTTTGACGCCCCAACAGCTTGCCGGCCTGGTCGGCAGTAAGACAGCCCGTCAGCTTGAGGACAAAAGCCTGGCCTTATACAATTTCGCGCGTGATTACGCTATTGAACGCGGCATCATCATCGCCGACACCAAATTTGAATTCGGGTATTACGATAAAGAGATGATACTTATCGACGAGGCGCTCACGCCTGATTCCAGCCGTTTCTGGGACGCCGGGCTTTATCAGCCGGGGCAAGTTCAACCCAGCTATGACAAGCAACCTGTCAGGGATTGGCTGATTGGATCCGGCTGGGACCAAAAGGCGCCTGCGCCAGACCTGCCTGCCGACGTCGTGGAGGCCAGCGCGAAGCGCTACCGGGACGCCTGTTACTTTCTGACCGGGAGGAAGCTGAAAAATGTATTTAGCTAAAGTTTATATCACGCTCAAGCCCACGGTAAATGACCCTCAGGGTTTGACCATCAGGGGCGCGCTGCACACCCTTGGCTTCTCGGCAGTCCGGGAGGTGCGGGCTGGCAAATATATCGAGATCAAGATAGCCGAAAATGACCTTGAAAAAGCCCGCGGCGAAGTCCAGGACATGTGCAAAAAACTGCTGGCCAATACCGTCATCGAGAACTTCCGCTTCGAATTGGAACAGATGAAATCCATTTAGGCGGTCAGGGCAGGGTATATTTCACCCTCAGCAGCGCGCCGTCCATGCAGAACTGGTCGGCCGTGCTGTCCCAGTTGGTAGAGGTGAAAAACTGCACCCGGAACTGGCACCTTGACTGCGCATTATCCATTAAACCCTGCACAACATTGTTACCATTGCCGTCCAGCGTTACATCCAGCTGCAGCGGCATGTTGGCCGAGTTGGTCAATTTCAGGCTGCCGACGGAAGATACTGTTGATTCATAGGCAAGCCTGCCTGCGTTCTCCAGCAAACCATACTGATATTGATAAACCTCCATTGCCCCCATGTTGCCCCAGTTGGCGTTGCTGTAAGTAGGGGCGCCCAGGACCGTATTTCCAGTGAAGTCCAGTACAGCTTCCGTGATCCTTGCCGCAGGCGGGAGTGCAGTAAGGTCGTAGCTGAGAAAAGCGCGGGTGGCCAGGTTTGCCGTATTGTCCCCCGCGCAAACCGCAGCGGATTTTGAGTAGGTGGCACCGTTTTTTACCAGCGAGCCGCTTTCAGCCTGTACCATGTTAAGCGCGGCAACCCTTTCACCCTGCGCTGTGACGGCAGGTGGATCGACCACAGGCTGGTTTGGCGTTGCAGGCACAATGTAAGGGACAGCATTGAAAGTTGGTGCAGGCGGGGGTGGCGCTTTTTCAGAGCCGGGTGCGTCCGGAAAAACCTGTATATAAATACATCCCGGCATCATCACCAGGATAAAAGCAAGCGCCATCAGAAGCTTTCGCATAATACACCCTCCGCATAATGAGCACTCCGTCGATATATTAGAATATCAAAAAACAGCCAACCAGGTTTAGCCGGACCTGAAGCGCCTGGTTTCTGCTACTCCGGGATAATATAACGCACCGTTAGTTTAGGACTGCCGGAACCGACATCTATATAGTTGGCGGAGGTTTGATAAGGGGTAGATTGATAACCACTGCCTGTATAATTCTGGCGGCTGTAGTAATAGTATTTTTCGAACTGCATACGCACCTGGAAGCGGTTGTCCCGCGCATCAACGCGTTTCTGCACGGCAGTAACAAAGTCCGGCGAGGTAAAGGGTTTATCCGGCATCATGGTGGCCACGAAATTGTAATTCCAGCTGTACAGGTACCCCGCGGGTACAATTACCATATAGTCGCTTGGCTTAAGCGAACTGCCGAATTGCTGATTATACATGTTCAGCGCCCCCTGCCAGGGGAATGGTGAATTGACGATAACCGACTTCGAAATGTCGAGGTCCACAGTCTTAATAATGGCCCCCGGTGGTACCGCTGAAAGGTCAAAGCTCAAGAACCCCTGCATCTGTATCTGCAGTTCGTTTTCACCCACTGTGACTTCGTCGAGGACCACCTTGTCTTTGCGCACAGTGCCGTCCTCGGCGGCCAGCGAATACAAAACCAGCGTGTAAAGATGCAGCGGCGTAACCGTGACACTGGTACTTGCGGTCACTATGCCTTCATCGTTCCTGCCGAAGATAGTGTAAACAGTGTCACGCAACGGCTGCACGGTCCGACTGCCGCTCATAGAAACATCGCCGATATCCGGGTCGATATGGACGCTGCCGTAGCCGGAAACGTCCCAGCTGAGATTGGTCCAATCGCCTTGTTTAATACTCGGGGGAGTGGCGGTGAAGACCCTTACCGACATCTTCTCCGGACCGCCGGGGATAGAGACATTTACGTTGGTGCCCACCTCATCGGACCAGTTGCCGTAGTTATCCTGCGCCCTGAACCAGATGGTGTGAGTACCTGCAGTCAGTTTATCCGTCTCAAATGAGGCCAGTTGGCTCAGGTTGCCGTTGACACTGGAGCGCCAGGTGTAAGCGACGACCTGGCCGGTCGATGATACGGCATGCCCGGCAAACGCGACTTTTTCACCGGTGAAAACCTGCGAAGCAGACACCGAATCGATGTAAGCCAGGGGAGCCAATTTTGTATTCACCGCCGGCCGGGCACATCCTGCAACCACCACCATACCCAGCAGCACGGTTAAAACAGCCTTATTCAAATTGACACCTCCGAATGCATCATATCCTTCACAATCTAACATTGTAGTCACAGCTTGTCAACATAGGCGTTAACTCATTTTCTTTTTCACCTGCTCCAGTATCATGGTCATGGCCTCGCCCGCACCACCATCAATGCGTACGGCAGCCTTGGCATCCATGGGGGTAGCGCCGATATTGATAATGACGAGCCTGGCCCCGGCATTATACGCATTCTCGGGTATTTGAGAAGCAGGGTAAACGAGGAGTGTCGACCCGATGACGATGCACAACTCACTCTGCGCGGCTCGCCGGGCGGCCTCGCTGAGCACTGCCTGCGGCAGTGACTCGCCGAAAAACACGGCATCCGGCTTGAGTATCCCTTTACAATGCTCACATACCGGCAGCTCTTCAGTGGCCAGCCTGGCTAATATCTCCGCCATGGGCCAGCGCCTGCGGCAGCCCAGGCAGCGCACAAACTGCATGTTGCCGTGCAGCTCAAAGACAATTTCGGGGGAATTTCCCGCCGCCTGGTGCAGGTTATCGATATTCTGCGTGACAATGCAATCGAGTTTGCCCATCTTCTCAAGCTCAGCGATGGCGTAATGGGCAGCATTGGGCTTGACGTCCTTGATTAGCCCACCTTCAGACAACATTTTCCACTGCATCTTCCTTACCTCCGGCCGGGCGACGAAGCGCTGGATGGTGAAATCTTCGGGGTCCATTTTTGTCCAGATACCGTCCTTCCCGCGGAAATCGGGTATGCCCGATTCGGTGCTTACGCCCGCGCCGGTAAAGACCACCAGCCGCCGCGATTTGACTATGAGTTCCGCTACCTGCTCCGCCAGGGATTGCATATCTGCCTCAACCATAATTCATAACTCCCCTTTTTTCGCTGATACCCGCGTTACCCGGGAAATTATACACAGTTCCGCCCGCCTGGTGTATTATTATGCTTATGGCCGCCGGACCCGATATTCAAACATATTTGCAGGACAACCTGAAAACACGTTTTATCGGCCGGCAACTTAAATACTTAGACACGGCCACCTCAACACAGGATATAGCCAGGGAACTGGCTGAGCAAGGCGCACCCGGGGGTACGGCAGTGATAGCTGGAGAGCAGCGGTCGGGACGCGGCAGGATGGGCAGGTCCTGGCTCTCGCCTGCAGGAGGGCTTGCCACTTCCATAATCCTGCGCCCCGCCCTGTCCTCATTGCACCTGCTGCCTGCCGTGTCGTCACTCGCGGTATTCCGCACACTGGCAAACCTGGGCATCAAAGCGGGCATCAAGTGGCCCAATGACGTGCTCATCGCGGGTAAAAAGGTCTGCGGCATACTCATCGAGAACGGCCTGAAAGCGGGCGGGCCGGGCTATTCCATCGTGGGCATCGGCATCAACGTCAATTTCGATACCTCTATCTATCCCGAGATAGCGGGTATCGCCACCTCTATCTCCGTACAGCTGGGGCATGAGGTACCGGTGCGCGAGGTTGCCCTGCACCTTTACACGGAGCTTGAAGGCATCTACAACAGGACCGGCGGACCGGCCTATATAATAAAGGAATGGTCGCGGCACATGGTCACTATCGGCCGGCGCGTCACCGCTGATTTCTATGGGAACAGCATCGACGGCACGGCGGAAGGGGTCAACCAGCAGGGCAGCCTGGTGGTGCGGTTGGCCGATGGCTCCACCAAAGAGATCATAGCCGGGGACGTAACTATCGCAAGCAGCAATGGCGGGGCCTGAGGCCCCGCCATTAATTTTCTGCTACTGAATATGCTTTACGTGAGCTTTTTCTGCTCGGAAACCATTTTATCCATCAAAGGCATTATCAGGTCGATGGGCAGCGGGAATACCACCGTATTGGTACGTTCCGACGATATAGCCACCAGCGTCTGCAGGTAGCGCAATTGCATGGCCGCCGGTTGGCTGGAGATGATTCTGGCGGCCTCGGCCAGCTTCTCCGCCGCCTGCGCCTCGCCCTCGGCAGCGATGATCTTGGCCCGCCTGCCCCTCTCGGCCTCCGCCTGCGCAGCCATGATTTTCTGCATATTGTCGGGTAGCACCACATCACGCACCTCCACCAGGGTCACCTTGATGCCCCAGGGCTCGGTGCTCTCATCGATGATTGACTGCAGCTTCTCATTGATCTTATCCCGCTTCGCCAGCAGGTCCTCAAGTTCCGATTGCCCCACCACGTTGCGTAGCGTCGTCTGGCAGAGCAGTGACGTGGCCCTGATATACTGTTCAACGTTGAGAATCGCAGATTCCGGCTTGATTACACGGAAATATACCACGGCGTCCACTTTGACGGTCACGGTGTCCATGGTGATGCACTCCTGTTGCGGCACGTCCATGGTCACCACGCGCAGCTCGACTTTGACCATGCGCTCGATAAAAGGTATCAGCAGGATAAGCCCCGGCCCCCTCACGCCCACGTATCTGCCCAACCGGAAGACCACCCCCCTCTCATATTCATTTACCACCCGCACCGAAGCGGCCAGTATAATGAACACGAATATGGCAATTAAAATAATAGGTACGATTGACCCCATGTTTACCTCCTCATTTTTTTCTTGTTACGAATAATTTAAGTTTATCCACTTTCTTCACTATCACTTCTTCGCCGACCGATGCGCTGCCTTCATCCAAGACGGCCTTCCAGAGTTCGCCCTCCATCAGAACCATGCCCTGCGGTTCAAGCGCAATCTTGACCAGGGCTACCTGGCCTATCATGCCTTCCTGCCCGGTGGTGACCCTGCGCCTCTGGCCCCTGACGGCCGCCCAGACCAGCAAGCCCACAAATAAAGCGAAAAATATAGCTACATATATAACCAGGCTTTTATCAAATTCCATGGAGGAGTCGCTCCCGCTGAAAAGAATCAGTGAACCGATTACCAATGATACAATCCCACCTGAGGTCAGTATACCATAAGCAGGTACAAAAATCTCAGTCACGAAAAGTCCCAGGGCCAGCAAAATCAGGGCGAGTCCGGCCCAGTAGGCGTTCAGTACCCCCAGTGAATAGAAGGCCAGGAAAAGGCAAAGGCCGCCAATCACGCCGGGAAAGATCAGCCCGGGGTTGGATATCTCCGTTATCAGGCCGATGGAAGCCAGCGTAAGCAGTATATAGGCAATGTTGGGATGGCTGATCATGTGCAGGAACCTCTCGAGGGCGGTCATGTCACTTATAGTCACATCTGCGCCTTCCGTATTGAGTATCACCTCTTTACCGTCTGCAAGCACAACCTTCCTGCCGTTGAGCTGCTTGAGCAGGCTATCCATGTCGTCGGCGGTGAAATCGACCAGCTTATTTTCCACCGCCTGTGATGAGGTGAATGACTTGCTCTCGCGCACCGCCGCCTCCACCTGCACGGGGTCGCGCCCGCGCTTCTCGGCGATGCTGGCTATCCAGGCCGCGGAATACTCCGTGGCCTTCTTCTGGGCCGTTTCGGTCATCTCCTCGCCCACGCTCACAGGGTGCGCCGCCCCGATGCTGGTGGCCGGGGCCATGGCCGAGATGTGGGCTGAAACGGCAATAAAAGTACCGGCGGAGGCCGCCCAGGCGCCCTGGGGAGCAACATAGACAATGACCGGTACCCCGGCATTCATAATGCGCCCGACTATCTTCTCGGTGGTATCCAGCAGGCCGCCGGGCGTATTGAGTATAATGATGCAGGCCTCATCCCCGCTGTCCTCGGCCTCGCTGATGCCGCGGCTGATATAGTCGGCCACCACCGGCACGATAGTGCCCTTGACCTCGAGCACGCGGACCCGGCTGCTGCGGGCATCCGCGCTACCGCCCCACAGCGCAAGCACAGCGCCGCAGCAGAAAAGCGCTACATAGATAAGCCTGATGATATTTTTGAACATGGTTACTCTATTGTATAACGGAAGAGGTTGCAGCGTTTAATCCGATCGGGAAGCACTTCATTTATACCCCAATTGTAGCTGTGATACCATTAGTGTAGAATTATCCCGCTTTTTAGAAAGGACAAATAATTATGGAAAGTCAAAAATGTAAAGGCGCCCGCGACCTGCTGCCGGACGACATGGAGCGTTTCCGCCAGGTGGAGGATGCCTTCCGTAAATCGTGCTTGAGCTGGGGCTACCGCGAGATAAGGACTCCCACACTGGAATACATACACCTCTTTACCGCGGCGGGCACGCTGACCCCCGCCATGCTGGGGCGCGTCTACTCCTTCCTGGACTGGGACGGATGGGGAGGCGAGCGCGTGGTGCTGCGCCCCGACGGCACAATACCGGCCGCCCGGCTCTACAGCGAGAACCTGTCAGCGCAGAAAGTGGCCAGGCTCTACTATATAACCAACGTCTTCGCCTTTGAGGAAACCGGCGCCGAGAACCGCGAAAAATGGCAGTGCGGCGTAGAGCTGCTGGGCGATTGTGACCGCACGTCGGACACAGAAGTTGTCACCCTGGCATTGGAAATCGCACGCTCGCTGGGGCTTCCCGGGGTTGAGCTCAGACTATCGCACGCCGGCATTTTAAAAGCCCTCATCGCTGAGCTTAAGCTAAATGCCGACGCCAGGGCAGCGCTGCTCGACGAGATACTCGAGGGCCACTGGCAGGCCTTCACATCAGTTAAGAGCAAAGACCGCCAGGTACTGGACGCCCTCTCCACACTGATGGAGCTGAAGGGAAAATCGAGCGGCTTCCTGGCCAACCTGAAGGCCATGCCTGCCATCTCTAAAACTGTGAAAAAGGAGATCGACAGTTTCGCGGAAGTTACTGCTCTGCTGGATAGCATGGGCATCGGCTATGCTATCGACTTCACTTCCATCCGCGGCTTTGAATATTATACAGGGTTGTGTTTCAAGATAACCTCCGGCGGCTCGAGGATATGCAGCGGCGGCAGGTATGACAACCTGATCGGTTTGGTCGGGGGCAGGGACATACCCGCCTGCGGATTCGCCTTCTACCTTGATGCAATCACCGCTATGGTCAAACCGCTATCGCTGCAAAAGGCCGAAAAGACCGTTTCGGTCAAAGTTGCACAGAAGTCTGCCTCCGCGGTCAAAACCGCTTTTGTATTAGCTGCCGCCCTGCGCACGGCCGGGTTGACCGCCGAATTCGATTTCTGCGGCGGCCAGTTAGAGGCGCGCTGGACTGTTGATGTCCAGGCCGGGCCGGCGGGCTTTATCCTCAAAGATATTAATAAGAAAACCCGAAAGCGTGTCAAAACGGCGGGCGAGGTGATCGATATGATCGGGGGTTTTAGCAAACTTGGCAAATAGCACAGCGGCCGCAACCCGGCTGGCCCTGCCCAAGGGCAAACTGCTGGCGCGCACCGCCGGGTTCCTCAACGCCATCGGGATGGGCTTCGACGATTATAATGCCGGCACCCGCATCTACCGCATGCGCTCGCAGTCCGTGCCCGGGCTTTTGGCCAAGATGCTCAACGAACGTGACATACCGGTGCAGGTGGCCGTGGGCAACTACGATTTCGGCATCTGCGGTTCTGACTGGCTGCAGGAGCTGCAGGCCAGGTACCCGGCCAGCCGCGTATTCAAGGTCGCCGACCTGGGCTATGACAGCGCGGGCATCTACCTGGCATGCTCCGCTTCTGCGGATATATCGGCTGAAGAGATGGCTGGCGGCGCTGCTGCCTGGCGCATAATTACCGAGTACCCCGCGCTGGCGGAGGCGGCCGCCGGTAGATTGAGGCTGAAGAGGTTCCGCATCTTCCCCTGCTGGGGGTCCGCTGAGGCCTACCCGCCCGAGAACGCCGACTTCTCGGTGCTGCGCGCTAAAGACGAGGACGCGCTGCGCAGCCTCAATTTAAAGCCGGTCAGCAGGCTGTGCGACAGCAACGCCTGCATCATCGCCAGCCGGGACAGCCTTCAGGCAGGCGACTTCAGCGGCCTGCTCAAGCGTTTCGCCTCGGCCGCAGATATTAAAGATAAAACCTGGCGGAAGCCGGACAAGCCGGCAGCCATAATTAATAACGACCTTTCAGTAAGCACCCCGCGCGGCAATGTCTGGCTGGCACTGGCGGACGGACATCAGCAGGTCCACACGTCCGCTTTCCTGGACAGGGCGGGCATCCACATGGAAGGATATTCCAGGAACGATATGCGGCGGCGTCCCGCCTGCGACATCGACTGGCTCAGCCTCAAGGTGATAAGGCCGCAGGACATGCCCCAGCAGGTAGCCAACGGCAATTTCGACCTGGCCATCACCGGGCGGGACTGGCTGCTCGACCACCTCTGCCAGTTCCCTTCCAGTCCCGTGGCCGAACTGGCCGACCTTGGCTTCGGCTGGGTGCGCATAGTGGCTGTTATCAGCGAAGAAGTGCCCGCGGACTCCATCAGCGGGATACGCGAACTCATCAGCAGGGGCAGTATGACGCCGCTGCGCATAGCCACGGAGTACGTCAATATCGCCGATAAATACCTGCGCGACAGGCATATCGCGCGTTACCGCGTAATACCCACCTGGGGCGCCACAGAAGTTTACCTGCCCGAGGACGCCGATATGCTCATCGAGAATACCGAGACCGGGCAGACCCTGGCGCGGCACAGGCTCAAGATCATAGACACGCTCTTCGAATCGACGGCCTGCCTGATCGGCAACAAAAGCAGCCTGGCAGCAAAGGGCAAAAAAGCAAAAATGGATAATTTAATTAAGCTATTCAGGGAGGCAGCGGGAAAAAAATGAAGGTGATACGGGATTACCGGCAGGCCGTCAAAGCGCTGGAACGAGGCATCCCCTACGGTCCGGCCGGCGTTGACGGCAAAATCGAGGCCGCCGTCCTCCGGATAATCGAAGATGTTAGAAAAGACGGCGACCGTGCGCTCTTTGCTTACACAGAGCGCTTCGACGGCGCGCGTCTCAAATCGCTGGAGGTTTCCCCGGGGGAGATGGCCGCTGCGCGCAAATCTGTGGACGCTGAACTGCTCAAGGCGCTAAAATTTGCGGCGGGCCGCATAGAGAGGTTCCATAAAACCTGCCTGCGCAGATACGGTAAGGGCTTCCTCAAGGACGGGTTGGGGCAGCAGGTGCTTCCCCTCGAGCGGGTCGGCGTCTATGTGCCGGGCGGCACCGCTGCCTACCCCTCTACGGTGCTTATGACCGCCCTACCCGCGCGGGTGGCCGGTGTAAGGGAGATAATCATGGCCACGCCCTGCGGCCGGGACGGCAGGGTGCCGGCCAATACCCTGGCAGCCGCTGCTATCGCAGGGGTGGACAGGGTTTTCAAAATAGGCGGCGCACAGGCCGTGGCCGCGCTGGCCTTCGGCACTGAATCGGTGCCCCGCGTGGACAAGGTCTGCGGCCCCGGCAATATCTACGTCATGACCGCCAAGAAGTTAGTCTACGGCGCTGTGGACATCGACGCCCTGCAGGGTCCCAGCGAGGTGGTGGTGATAGCCGACAGTTCGGCCGACCCCGCATTCTGCGCGGCCGACCTGATTGCGCAGTCCGAGCATGACGCCATGGCATCCTCTATCCTCATCACCACATCTGAATCGCTGGCTGATAAAGTACAGTCCGAGCTGAAAAAGCAGCTTGCCAGGCTTCCGCGCAGCGCCGTCGCCCGCCAGGCTCTGGACGAGCGGGGCATCATTGTCATAACCAGGAGGTTAGCGCAGGCCGTAGACCTGGCCAACCTGTATGCGCCCGAGCACCTCTCCCTGATGGTGGACCGGGCGCAGGACTATGTCATCTACATAAGGAACGCCGGCTGCATCTGCGCCGGGCAGTATTCACCGGTAGTGCTGGGCGACTACGTGGCCGGACCCAGCCACGCGCTGCCCACCGGCGGCAGTGCCCGCTTCAGTTCACCCCTGGCGGTTCAGGATTTCCTCAAGATAAACAGCATCATCGCGCTTGACGATAACGCCATGAGAAAGCTTGGACCGGCGGCCGCGCTGCTGGCCAATAACGAGGGACTGACAGGCCATGCCAACGCCATCAGGCTGAGGCTGAATAAAAGCAAGGATAAATAAAAAGGTCAAATAGTTTTATTGGGTTGATGGAGGATAACCGATGAGCGCCGAACTTAAAACAATCGATGCCTGGATGCAGCACCCCACCATGCTTTTCATCAACCACCGCATGTTTGATTCTTTGCGAAGGTGGACCGGGCAGGAAAAATTGACCTCTGAAATACCGCTTGATTTTACCATCGGCCTGATGGACCAGGCGCAGGTCGCCAGGGGGCTCATCTGCGCGTGGTGGGGCCCGGCGGGGCCGCTCATCTCTAACGAAGAGGTTGCTGCCTATGTCAAGCAATGCCCGGACCGGCTGTCCGGCGTGGCTTCGGTCGACCTGTACCGGCCGATGGAAGCCGTGCGCGAACTCAGGCGCCTGGTCAAAGAACAGGGATTCAAGGCCCTGCGCATTGTGCAGTGGTTATGGAACCTGCCGCCCACCGACCGCCGCTACTATCCGCTCTACGCCGAGTGCATCGAGCTCGGCATCCCTTTCTGCTGCCAGGTCGGCCACACGGGCCCGCTCTGCCCCTCCGAGCCTGGCCGTCCCATCCCCTACATCGACGAGGTGGCCATCGAGTTCCCCGAACTCAAGATAGTCGGCGGGCATATCGGCTATCCCTGGACAACCGAAATGATAGCCGTGGCCACCAAGCACGAAAACGTCTATATCGATACCTCGGCCTACGTAGCCAAAAGGTTTCCGCCCGAACTGGTCACCTACATGAAAAAGCACGGCAGCAGGAAGGTCATGTTCGGCACCAACTACCCCATGATCACCGCAGCCATGTGCCTCAAGGACCTGGACACGTTGCAATTGACGGACGAGGGCAAGAAACTCTTCCTGTATCAGAACGCTCAAAGGGTATTCGGGCTTTAAAGCTCATATAAAGCGGCCATGAAAACCGGCCCTGCCTAAAAACGTCACTGCGAGGAGCTTGCGAAGAAGCAATCCATCCCCCCCCCATTTGTCATTGCGGTGAGTGGAAGCTGCGAGCCGAAGGCGTGGCAGGCAGCGAAGCAATCCTGAGGCCTCAAGGAGGACAGACAGATCGCCGCGGGGTCTGCAACAGACTGTCGCAATTCAAGAAAATTTTCGGCGAATGCTATTGATATCCCACGCATATAAATAGTAAGATAGCGATAGATTATGGACGCATCGGCATGGGTACCGTGTACCGGTCATTTCTGTAAAGTTACCGGGGGGCAAGGCAAGGGGTTTGCTTAACAAAAGGACGCGGTTAAATGGATAAAAAGAAGCAGCCTGCTAAAAGGGAAGCTGTTGGGTCAGTGGCGGGCATCAGCGGGAGCAAGCGGGCGGAGGAG
>JBFYUA010000226.1:0-3230 GCA_041300305.1 Dehalococcoidia bacterium
TGTGCCGGAGATGGCCGACATAAAGGGTCTGCCGGGGTGTTGTACGGCCAGGTGATTCAGGAACATCTGCATCATTTCGTTATATTTGGGGGCGAAGGCAACCTGGGTAAAAAGCACTCCCCCGATCTCTCCATCGGAAAGCAGGATATTCATAACGTCCATCATGGCCCGCCCCTGGTCGGCATAGCCCATCATAATGGGCCAGTAATCCACCGGGTTGCTCACTTTCAGCCAGCCGGGCGCCAGCTTAACCAATTTAGCAGTGGTGTCATCAGATAAGGCGACCATCTGCAGTTCAGTATCGCGCATGGCATCCATGGCCAGTATGCCGGCGGCGCCGCTGAACGTGGCAACCGCGATGCTGTTGTTTTTCATCAGCGGCGCCATGCTGAACATCCTGACCGTATCGAAGAACTCCTCGATGTCGTTGACACGTATGGCCCCCGCGCTTTTCAGGGCCGCGTCCCAGATCAGGCTGTCACCCGCCAGCGAACCGGTGTGCGACTGCATGGCCCTGGCTGCCTGCTCGCTCCGGCCGGTCTTGAGTACGATTACCGGTTTTTCTGCCGTTGCCCGTTTGATGGCCTTCAGCAGGCCCTGCGTATCCTTAGTCCCTTCGATGTGAAGCCCGATGACTTTGACCTGCGGGTCGTTTTCAAAATATTCCAGCGCTTCGGTGAAGCCGATGTCGCAGGCATTGCCCAGGTCTATGCATTTACCGGTTAACCTGAATTCGGGCAGGCCATGGAAGAATAAGCCTGATTGGCAAACAATACCAACAGGATTTTTATCAAGTTTAATGCGGGCAAACGATGAACTGAAATTGATAAAGGCGTTGGCTGTCCCGAAGGTGTTAGGCCCCAGCACCCGTATGCCTGTAGTCCGTACTATTTCCATCAACCGCCGGTTAAGCTCGTGCCCGTCCCTGTCCGTAGCGTCGCCGAACCCCTGGGCTACTATACTGGCGCACTTGATGCCCTTGTCGGCGCAGGCCTGTAATACCCCCGGCACGGTTTCGCGCGCCGTGACGATCAGCGCCAGGTCTATGGGACCGGTTATCTCTGAGACGCCGGCATAAGCTTTAACACCGAGTATCTCCGTGGCGTTGGGGTTAATCGGGTATAGTTTCCCGGCGTAGCCATAGGAGATAATGTGTTCCATGATATTCATGGAGAATTCCCCGCTTTTACGCGTCGCTCCTACGATCGCTACAGACGCGGGCTCAACGAATCTTTTCATGACCTCTGCGATTTTCATGCCACACTCCTGGAAGGGAATTTTAATTGAACGTATGGATTGTCATAGTCTATGATGTCCTGAGGAGCAATGTCAAAGGACCGGCAAAAAGCTTTTCTATTTGTGCGGGAGATTTCTTTGCTATATACTTTAGAGTGGTGTTGGCGGCAATGGTGTCCGGGCCGCGTTGCCCTTTGTCGTATATTGGAGGCAAATAAATGAATATTTTTGTGGGTAACCTGGCCCGTGATGTGACGGAAGAGGACCTCAAGGCTCAGTTCGCCCCTTTTGGGGAAGTATCCTCCGTAGCCCTGATTAAAGATAAGTACAGCGGCCAGCCCAAGGGTTTTGCTTTTGTGGAGATGGCCAATAAGGAAGAAGGCGAGGCAGCCCTGGCCGGGCTCAAGGGCAAGATGCTCAAAGAAAGGACGCTCGATCTCAGCGAGGCCAGGCCGCGCACCGATAGCCGGGGCGGCAGGTCGTTCGGGGGCAAGCGCAAGCCGCAAAGAAGGCGTTAGACAGGGCCGGGCTCTCATTCCCTTTGCCGGCTGCCGCAGCTGCGTTTATTTAATTAACAATGCCATCGTTCCGTACGGGTATTGACCGGACAGGGGTTCGCGGCTTGACACCGGCCGGGGCGCTTGGTAGTATAAAAATCTTCCCGGGGATATAGCTCAATTGGGAGAGCGCTGCGTTCGCAATGCAGAGGTCGGGGGTTCGAATCCCCCTATCTCCATTTTAAGCCGCTGTTACCCTGCGGTAGGGGCATTTGGCCACACCGCAATGCAAACAGCGGTTGAAACTATCCCGTGATTGGCCCGCGCCGATGCCTGCGCATACCGTGACAGATTTCTTGGGGACCATCATGCACTGGTCATTCAGCCTGACCTTAACTGACGCCGCAGGCACCAGGTCGAAAATCAGGCGCTGGTCCGTCAATGGCCAATCGAGGTAGCCGGGATTGAGCCAGGGCCCGGTTTCCAATCCGTGGGCGGCCAGCCGCTCGCAGGCATAGTATTGCACCCGGGCGCCTACAATGCCCAGCGCCACTGTGCCGGCGATGTCGAGATTAAGCGCCTCCGTGTGTTCGCCATTTGCGAGCAATTCCGTGACCCTGTCTTCCAGCCTCCCGCCTATTGTATAAAGAGCGATGCCCAGTGTTTTACTGCCCTGCCAGAGTGAGCCTACCTCACTGCCGATGCTGAAACATGTCCCGCCTTCTATGGTTACCGAGTCAGCGGTCAATTGCGCTATCGGGAACTCCTGGTAAAGCGCCCCTGGATCGACGAGGTTTTGCGCTTCTGCCGAGGCTTTCTCCACAACGTCACGTATCACCTGGTTCGGTTTGCGGTTTTGGTTATACCCGTGGACGGCCAGTATGAGATGAGGATCGACCTGGACTTCCAATTTGCCGATTAAGTGCGCCTTATCCATATCCGTTACCATGCCTTGCCTGAAAGATTCTCCTGCGGGACCGCCTTATTATACAGCACTTCATTAAAGGCGCCCTGCCGTTTTTGACCTGTGTTATAATAGCAGCCCTGCAGGGCGCGCACAATGCATATACAAAAAGTAATTTTGCACCCGGACAGGTACCCGTCCCGTGATTGCTACCCGTTCAATTTGAGGATCTTTCATGAGACGGTAAACCTGTCATTTGACCGGCCTGTGACCTTTTTCGCCGGCGAGAACGGGACGGGCAAATCGACACTGCTCAAAGCGATTTGTCAGAAATGCGGTATCCATATCTGGGAGGATACTGAGGGGGCGCGCTATAAATACAACCCGTACGAGAACAGGTTTCACGAGTATATAGACGTGGATTGGATTGACGGCCCCGTGCCCGGTTCATATTTCAGCTCTCAGATATTCCATGATTTCGCGCGCTATTTAGATCAATGGGCCCGCGCTGACCCGGGCATGCTCGAGTACTTCGGCGGCGGTTCCCTGCTGACGCAATCGCATGGACAATCATTGATTTCCTTTTTTACGTC
>JBFYUA010000229.1:0-7977 GCA_041300305.1 Dehalococcoidia bacterium
CGCTGGACGAATCCGCCTTTTCCGTAAGCCTGGATGACAGCATATCGTGGAACCAGTTAAGCCTCATTGACACGCGGGTCAACCGTTACCGTGCACTGGCGGTGTCCAGGGACGGCAAAACTGTTTACATATCTTCAGTAAACGATAACGGCCTGGGCAGCGCGTGGCGCAGCCGCACCCCCATAATCGGAGAGGAATGGCAGCGCGTGGCCTGCCTGGATTTCACGGCGCCGCTGCTCAGACCGGCGCCGGATAATGAGGATGGTTCGGTGGTATTCCTGGGCAACCAGGGAGGCACGCGCATCATCCAGTCACGGGATAGCGGACAGACCTGGCGCGAATGCCTGCCGGGCGCATTTATCCAGGACATGGCGGCCGCCGGCAGCGATGAACTCTATGTCATCCAGGCCAACGCGCTGGTAAGGCGGGGCAAGTATGAGCGGGGCGGCTGGGCCTGGGACAAGTTCAAAGATACAGGCCTGCTATCCGCCCATAGTATCGTGGCTCAGGGCAGCGGCATCGTGGCCGGGGCGGCGCTGGGCCAGCAGTGCCCGGCGTCCTATTCACCGGATGGTGGCAATGATTGGGTATTGATAACCCAACCGGCTTACAGCAACGGCAACCATCACGTGGCCTTCGATGAAGAGTTCAAGGACAACCACTTCATTTACATGGCCGACGATGCCGGCGGGTTGTACCGCTGGACAGTGGGTAAAAGCAACCGCTGGGACGATATGGTCCCGCCCAATAGCAGCTATTACGGCCTGGCGCCGGGCGCCCGGGCGATGTTTTACGCCGCTTACAGCCAGGACAGTGCGACCGGCGTATCAAGGACAACCTATTCCCGCGGCGACCTACCCATGGACGGGGTGTACTACGACACTTTGACTACCGGATTGGGTGCGGGCGTGGTCTTCCGGCTGGAGCCGGCGTCATTGTCACTTGCCGACGATACCCTCTGGGCATTCGACTCACGCAATTACGATTATACCAAGGGCGCCGGGCTGCTGTGGGCATTCAAAGATACGTTTGCCAACCGGTCCCCCTGGCTGATCTCGCCCCGTGGCAACACCCTGGTATATTGCGATCCTGTGACCGGCCGCAACGCCCCGGTTGACCTTCGTTGGGGCCAGCTTTCGCTATCCGAGGCCTACCAGGTGCAAGTGGGCAAAGACCAGTGGCTCGACCTGGCCATTAGCGAGGCGGAGCCTGCCGACAATCCCTTCTACGTGCCGGATAAATCGCTTTATCCTGCATACTTTATCAGGCCCGGCACGCTCCCCGAGGCCGGGCAGACATACTACTGGCGCGTGAGGGCCAGGCGGGCGGCCACCGGTCAGGTCATCCGCAGCAGGTACTCTCCCGCCTTCGGCTTCACAGTCCGCGCCGGCTTTCCTGTAGCGGCTTCATCATACCCGGGGGTAGAATCGCTGAAGCCCTGTCACGAGGCCTGTGACGTTCCTCCCTACCCGCTGGCATTCTCCTGGACGCCCATGCAGGGCACAACCTCCTACCGCTTTGTGCTCTCCCGCGACCCCGGCCTGGGCCAGCCGGTAATAGACCAGGAGGTAAAAGCCACGGCGTACAAGCTTCCCTGGCGGCTGGACTATCAGACCTCCTACTTCTGGCAGGTGACGGCGGTCGATCCCGTACCCTGTGACCCCAGCCCTGTCTTTGCTTTTACCACGGAGAACGGGTCTCCGGCGCAGGTCCAAATCAGCCCGCCCGGCGATAATGCCATTAAAGGACTGCTTATCGCGACTATCCTCTCCCTGCTTACCCTGTCCCTGGCGCTGGTCATCTTCTCACGAAGCAGACGTCACAGATAACCGGGACATTAACATGGCAAGCCCCTTTTACCATCCCCGTTGCGGGCCCCTTTTACCATCCCCGTTGCGGGCCCCTTTTACCATCGTCATTGCGAGCGAAGCGCGGCAATCTGTCCGCATTGAATGGATTGCTTCGTCGCTACGCTCCTCGCAATGACATTTTTGTGTTGTCATGCCGGGGCCGCAGGCCTGAAGCAATCTCATGAATTCGCAAAAAGCCTCACCCTTACGCTATAATTTGTCCCGTTGTGGTGAGTGTAGCCCAGTGGTCTAAGGCGCCAGGTTGTGGCCCTGGATATCGAGGGTTCAAATCCCTCCACTCACCCCATCCTTTCCCCCCGGCGGGCTCCATTGGCCTGAGAGCCTATGCTAACAGCTTTGGAACATTCCTGAGAATGGCCTCCGTTTCTGTGACGATTTCCTGTACCATGTCATTGACTTTGGGCATATCCTTAATCCGTTGGGCCGCTTCACCAGCAGCCAGCAGCGCTTTTTCCTTATCCCCCTCGAAGGCAGCTTTAATCGACTCAATCTCGAATTGAATGAGGGACATATCCATCGTGGTGAAATCATCGGGAACACCGAGGAAAACGCCGGGCGATTTCTGGAGGGTATTTCTGGCATGTTCGTCACTGCGGGGTGTTTTCAACCAGCGGGCAGGCCCTACAAATCCGCGCGCCACAAGTGTTCCCCTGTCGCCCGCGGCAACGACCCCTTCCTTCCAAATCTGATGGAAGTCACTCTCCTGCGTTGCCAGGAAACGGGTTCCCATCTGTGCGCCGTCTGCGCCCATAACCAGTGCGGCCGCCAGTGTTTTGCCGTCGCAGAACCCGCCGGCGCCGACAACCAGGGTCTCCTTGCCGGACACCGCCTCCACCACGGCCGGCAGCAGGATCATTGAATGTACCGGTTCCCACGAAGTATGGAAACCGCCCTCGTGGCCGGAAGCTATTATCACGTCCACACCGGCTTTCTTACAGCGCAAAGCCCCCTTGACAGACGGGACAACGTGCATCCAGGTAAATCCTGCTCCTTTTATTTTGTCCTTCCAGCCAAGGGGATCGCCGGCCGAGGTAAAGATCACTTTGAAATGCTTCTTAATATCAGGGTTCTCTTCACGGACCCTGATGGCCGTATCAATCATGATGTGCGAATATTGGATAAGTTCCGCTGAAACCATCACATTGATACCGAAAATGCCGCCTTTATCTTTAACCAGCCGATATGTCCGTTTCAGCACCTTTTCCAGGACCGTAGCCATATCGTCTTCGAGATCAGCTTCGGCGGTTTCCACGAAGGCCTTATAAATCCATGGCTGGATTTCTTTGTCAAAAACACCGCTGGTGGAAAGCAATCCAAGAACACCCGCATTTGCTGCCGCAACACAAAGGTTGTTGTTGCTGAAGGGGCCCATCCCGGCCTGGATAATGGGATATTTGATACCAACCAGGTCACACAATCTTGATTTAAGCACTGAAACTCCTCTCGATATTGTTATTCTTGCCTTGCAGATAAGAGCCTGTTTTTTCGACGAGGTATTATAGGTAGAGCGTTTTTGCATGTCAATTAAAGTACGGCAGCATATAATTCTGGTAGAATATGAAAAAGCGCGGCGGCCGTAAGTACCTGGGTATTGTGCGCCTGTAGCTCAGCGGACCAGAGCATCGGTCTTCGGAACCGGGGGTCGTGGGTTCGAATCCCACCAGGCGCGCTGTCTAAACCGGCCCTTTTGCCGGCAAACATTCCCGAACCACAGGGGTGGTATAATTAAGTTCAGATCAGTAACCTGACCAACTGGAATGGCAGATTGCCTATTTAAAGGATGTTGATATGCCGGTTAATATCGTGCCGACTACCCTCAAAGAGAGTGGCCTCGCGGCCATCAGTACCAATGCCAAGAAAATCAATGCCCCTAAAGCTGCTCTTGAGGCCATGGGGGCAAAGGCGGCGGCGAACCTCTCGGGAAAAGGCCTTGCCCATACGGAAACATTAGCGGCGCTAACAGCCGACAGCTTTACAAAAATCGCGGGCTAGATGCTTTAGCAGGGGCAAAACGAGACCACATAGTTTATCCCGGGTGGCCTATCCTGCAGCATTCACGACACAACCGGAAGCAATGGTAGGAGAATAGCCATGGATTTGAAAGATAGGGTAATTTTGATCAGCGGGGCATCTTCCGGTATAGGAAAAGCAGTAGCATTGGCACTGAGCCACGGGAATAACCGCATAGTCATAACAGCCCGCCGAAATGAATTATTGTCAAACGTAGCGGAAACTATTGAAAAGAACGGCAGCGAGGCCCTGGCAGTTGCCGGAGACGCGCTGGACGATGTACAGCCCGCCGCTGCAGTTAAGCAGGCCGTCAAGCGATTTGGCCGCATCGATATCGCCTTGCTTAATATCGGCGCCGGCCCTTCCCTCAGCATTGCCACGGCCTCGCCCGCTGATATCAAACAGAACATGCGCGTGAATTATGACACGATGATTAATTTCTTTTGTCCCCTGGTACAGCAGATGAAGACCCAGGATGGAGGCGGAATTATTGCCAATACCAATTCTTTGGCAGGGTTCCTGGGACTACCGACACAGGGGCAATATTCAGCGGCCAAAGCGGCCTGCCGTATCTTCCTGGATACCGCCAGGATTGAACTCAAACAGTTCAATATCAGGGTACTGACAATTTGTCCAGGCTTTGTGGTTACTGAGAGAAATAAGCAGGACGGAATACCCGCTTCCCTGACAATAAGCATGGAGGAGGCAGCCGGGCACATCTTGAAGGCCCTGAAATCTGAGAGCAAAGAATACCTGTTTCCTGCACGGCTTAAGCTGGCAGTTATGCTGCCGAGGTTTCTGCCGCGGTTTGCAACGGAGAAGATTCTATCACGGTTCTTACGCTCATAAGCGCCGGCAGTTTATAAGGAGGAAGGAAATATGTTCAAGACCAGGATGACGGAACTCTTCGGCATTAAACACCCGGTGATGCTGGCCGGGATGAACTGGATAACTGAACCAGGGTTGGTAGCGGCGGTATGCAACGCGGGCGGATTGGGACTGCTGGCAACGGCACGTTTCTCGCCCGATGAAACTAGGGAGAACATCCGCGAGATAAGGCGGCGCACCGACAAACCTTTCGGCGTTAACCAGGCCCTGGCCCTGCCGGGCGCCAGGGAGAACGTAGAGGTGGCCCTTGAGGAAAAGGCGCCGATTATTAACTATGCGCTGGGCAAGCCCTGGTTCATCGACCGCGTCCACGGCTACGGCGGCAAGGTGCTGGGCACCACTGCAACGGTCAGGCACGCGGTACGCGCCGAGCAATTGGGCTGCGACGCGGTGATCGTCACAGGCCATGAAGCCGCCGGGCACGGAACTGTCGCCACCTCACTGGTATTGCTGCCAATGGTGGCCGGCCAGGTCAAGGTCCCGCTGATCGCCGCCGGCGGGTTCTACAACGGCCGGGGACTGGCGGCTGCACTGGCGCTGGGAGCGGACGGTATTTCCATGGGTACCAGGTTTTCGCTGACGCGGGAAAGCATGGTGCACAATAATTTCAAGCAACTATGCCTGCAGGCCACCGAACAGGACACCCTGTACAGTAATGCCTTCGACGGTATGCCGGGACGTGTGCTCA
This sequence comes from Dehalococcoidia bacterium, assembly GCA_041300305.1. Taxonomy (GTDB): domain Bacteria; phylum Chloroflexota; class Dehalococcoidia; order GIF9; family UBA5629; genus CAIMUM01. The sequence continues at coordinate 5,458 of JBFYUA010000229.1, forward strand.
AGACCAGGGCAGCGGAAAAGATGATGAAGGGCGGAATCCAGTTCTCCGAGGCCTTCCGCGGCGCCGGCGAGATACGCAGGATGTTCAAACTCTCATACTGGCAATTCATAGGCCTGAGCCTGCAGATGTGGCGCGCCGAAGAGGGTTCTCCTATCTGGTCACAGGCCCGCCAGGCGGTGGGCATGAGGCGTCACCTCAAGGCCATCAACGACGGTGATGTGAACGAGGGCATCCTCTTCGCCGGCCAGGATTGCGGCGGGATAAACGACCTGCCGGGCGTGCAGGAACTGGTGGACCGGATAATCGCCGAGGCCGAAGCGGCCTGCGATTCCCTTCAGCGGAAACGGTATTGAAAAAACTGCAAAAATCCAGTGTTACCGAATTGCCTTACGTATTCTGATGGCAGCCAGGTAAAATATCACCGGAGCAGCTACCCAGATCAATTGTGGTATAAGCGTAATACCGGTCCCGTTAAACATGAACATGACAGGGTTCCACCAATGCGGTACGAAGGCCCAACCCGAGGAACCCGCGGACATCAATTCGACAGCAAGCTCCTGCAACGCACCCCATACGAGCAGCACCAGTAGCTCCTGCCACCTGAAGCGCGCAAAATTGGGCGCCCTGCATAGTTTCCTCACCAGCAGCAAACCTATCATAAATATGCCGCCATCCCAGAAGCAATGCACGAGGTGAAGGACGAAAAGCGGGTATGGGATAGGCGCGTTAAGTATATACAACGGGTCTGCCAGGAAAACCGGGCCTATGAAATAAAAGGGAAGCTCCCAGAACGCGCCTGTGGCGCAGCCAACCCAGAACATCACCCATGAAAACTTGCCTATTTTACCTGAAGTAAACAAGATGATGAATAGCACGGGGATAGAAATTGCTATGCCCAGGTCTATCCAGTAGAATAGCTGCGGTGACATCTTGAATTCCCCTTCCTTTTGCTCCTGTATCTACTAAAAATATATCATAAAACATAAACTGTATTTCGCGGAGTAAAAAATCATGGAACACAAATGGAAGAAGAGCTCACCGGAACTTGCCAGGGTGCTGGATACCGCTTTGCTGCGTTTTACCTGCGACAAAAAGCCGATGTTCGGTTCACCGGTATTCTGGATAAACCGCAACATGTTCGCCGGGGTACACGAAGATAATCTATTCATCCGCCTCCCGGAAAAGGACCGCGGCGAGATACTGAAAAAATACCCCGCAGCCAAACCCTTCGAGCCGCTTAAAGGGCGCATCATGAAAGAATACATCGTAGTGCCAGAATCGCTCTACGCCGATGCTAAATCATTTGAGGAGTGGCTGAAGCGTTCCCACGAGTACGCCGCCTCTCTACCCCCCAGGGTCAGGAAGGGCCAGAAGTAGGACCGCGGTTCATTTTGAGGGTACCCCGAATTATGCTATGGTTAATCAGACTTGATTACTGGAACACAGCATGCAAATCGATGACCTGCGAAGGGAGATAGACGGGCATTTCGAGAAGGAGGAGTATCTTGAGGCGCTGGAGAGTTGTGTCGCGCTGCTGGACGAGCACCGGCCACAGGTGACATTCGATGATATCTTCAAGAAAGGACTCTGTCATTTCAAGCTGGAAGAGGACGCCGAGGCCATCGGCTGTTTCAATAAGGCGCTGGAGCTGCAACCGGGCAACGTAATGGCGCTGACCAATAAGGGTATTTGCCTTTTTAACCTTGGTAAAGTGCCGGAAGCCTTCCAGATTTTCAACCTGGCGATTAGATTAAATCCCAATGTCTTCCCGCCCTGGCACTATATGGGTTTTTATTACCTGGCCCTTTTCATGAAGACGGGCGACCCATCCATCATGGAGAAGACGGTGAACTGCTACCGCCGGGTGGTTAGTATGGCGCCGGATTTCGGCGGATTCACCATGCATGACCCGGTCAAAGATATGGATTATTCCATCGACCTCTTCCTGACCCTGCATGACGATGTGCCCGAATTGCCCATCGACACTCTCACAACTGTTTAAAACTCAGTCCTGCGCAAGGACAGCGGCGAGCCTGTTGATTATCTCCACCATCCCTCCGCTATCCTGACCACAGTATTCATCCAGGGCCTGCCGTATGCCCTTTCGCTCATCCCCTGTAGTATCACCGTAGGTAGCAGCCAGATAAGCTGCGGCGGCCATGCGCCCGTCATTGATAGTCAAACCTTCATAGCTGATACCGGTGAGAGCCGGCATTACATTCTTGAGCGATGCGCTGCCCTTCTGGCCGGGATGATAATAATGAAAATCCTTGAAGGGCTTTAAAAGGTCCACTATCCTGTCCTGCAACCGATTAACCCAGTCGCGGTACTGGGGCAACGCCCCGGCCAAATCATCAAGTACTCTCTTTTCAAACATAGCGGAGTAGGCTACGATGCTGCCTCTATCACCCAACACCTCCCTGAGACCGGCAACCAGCGCCGGACGCGGGTCGTCTCCACCATCTGCCAGGTAGCTGAAATGCTCTGCCTTCCCACCAATATGCGGGACCACATGCACTG
>JBFYUA010000238.1:0-18428 GCA_041300305.1 Dehalococcoidia bacterium
GTGATGTTCGGGAGAGTGATGTTCGGGAGGGTGATATCCGGCGGCGGCGGGACTTTTAATGTAATGCAGCCTGGAATGAGGGCCAGCAGCAGTGATAGAAAAAGAAAAATTGACCTTTTCAATTTAATTACCTCCACAGAGACGTTTCCTGCTACCGTAGTATTCCTGCCGGCTTATTATACATCAGGTTAAATGTGGTAGACTATTTCATGGAAGCCGCAGGGTCTATGTCCCGGGTAAGGAAATATTATAACCCGCTATATCCTGGAGGCTATTTCATAAATTCGAGGGGATTGGATATGAATTTACCTGGTGAGAAAGTAGTTGGCCTGCCCGTTTCAAAGATAGATGAGGCCTCGGCGCTGTTATCGAAAGTGTTCTGGGACGATCCCATGACAGTGTTTCTCTATCCCGATATCGCAGAACGCCGGGACCTGCAGCCATCGTTTTATAAACTGAATATAGAACATGCCGCGGTTGGGGGGGAACTCTACACCACTTCGTCATTTAGAGGTATTGCTATATGGAGGTTCCCCGGCGACGAAACCAGGCGGAAGGTTGATAGTGGTAAGGACCCGAGGGACCGGTTGCCCGACGTGATGGGCGCGGGACCGTTTGAGAGGCTGATGGTTATCGTTGAATGTACTTACGCCATGCACAAGGACCTGGTTAAAGGCAAACATTGCTATTTGCTCTTTCTCGGCGTGGAACCCGGCCGGCAGCAGCAGGGTATAGGCAGCCTGCTGATCAAGCCTGTGCTGGAGAGGGCTGATGGGGGAGGTTTACCGTGTTACCTGGAAACCATGAAAGAAGTAAACCTGGCCTTTTACCGCAAGCATGGCTTCCGCGTGGCGGACGAAAAACAAATTCCCGGTGGCGGGCCGCATATCTGGGCGCTGCTGAGGCCTCCGGGCGCCTGAAGTAACCAAATAAAGCGGACGCAAAGCGTGGTCCAGCCCGTGATCAGGCCCCCATGCTCAGCTGATGGCCGAAGTTAACAGGCGGAAGGCAGCCGGGTTGTACGAGTAAAGGTTAAGTGCGGCAACCTGCGCCACCACGTTCTCCCTGACAAGTCCCAGGCAAGCGCCTCCCGGGAAGAACATCCAGGTAAAGGCCGCGCCGCGCATGCGGGCGCTATGCCAGATCAGCAGTCCGGTCAGCGCCAGCGCGATAAGTTCCAGTGCAAGAAAGAGGTCTATTTTTTCAGCCCCGGCCTTTTTGCTCCTTAGACGTCAGTCTTACCACGACATAGGCGAAGATGAAGAGCCCGGTGGGGATGACGGAGGTGAGAATATCAAGCCTGCCGCGTATGACTTCGATGCCGGCGTAGATCACCCAGAAAACGAGCAGCACGATAAAGGGTATCTCCCGGATGAAGAAGTTCGGCCTTTTATCCCGATTATTCATCGTATATCGGGCACAGTCTATTAGCTTGAAAGATGAATGTCAATTTCAGCTTGTTCAGCTTTTATTACGCGCTAAGCGGCAGGTCCAATCCCCTTGAAACGGACTGTTTGATGTCCTGCACTGTCTGCTGATCGAAACCGGCTATTTTTTCAGCCAGTGCGTCAACTGCGGGAAGCAAATAAGAATGAGGCACAACCCTATTGACCAGCTTCATTTCCAGCGCTTCCTGTGCGCCGATGCGGCGGCCGGTGAGCAGCAGGTCGAGGGCATGCCCGGGGCCGATAGCGCGTGGCACAGTCTGCGTGGCGCCGGCGGCGGGGATGATGCCTAGGGCTACCTCAGGAAGCCCAAAAACGCAGTCGTCAGCGGCGATCCTGATGTCGCAGCACATGGCCATCTCGATGCCGGAGCCGAAGACGTAGCCGTGAAGAGCGGCGATAACCGGCTGTGGCAGGCTGAGGAAGAGTCCCCACACGTCCCTCTGCCAGCGCACGTGGCGGGCGGCCGTGGGCGAGGGGGCGGAAAGGAATTCAGTCAGGTCGGCGCCGGCACAGAAGGCCTTCTCCCCGGCGCCCTTTAAGATAACGACGTGAATATCAGTATCAATTCTGACGGCGGAAAGGACCTCGTATAGCTCGTCGCGCATTCGGACGTTATAGATATTCAGCACCTGCGGGCGGTTCAGTGTAACACACGCTATACGCCCTTTCTTTTCGTAGAGCAGGGTTTGGTAAGCGGACATCACTTCCCCTTGAATTTGGGTTTGCGCTTATCTTTGAAAGCGGTGATGCCCTCGGTGCGGTCCCCGGTGGTGTGCAGCAGGAAATAGAGATCGCCCTCGAGCTGCAGGCCCTGCGCCAGTGTCATATCGAGCCCCTTGTACACGGCCTCTTTGCAGTATTTGAGCGCCAGCGTTGCCTTGCCGCCCATCTCCCTGCCCATCTGCAGAGCGGCCTCCAGAACGTCTTTAGCCGGAACCACGCGGCTGACCAGCCCGATGCGCAATGCTTCGGACGCCGTAATCTCCTCAGCGGTCAGCATCATCTCCATGGCTTTAGCACGGCCCACCAGCAGCGGCAGCCTTTGCGTGGCGCCGTCCGTGGGTATCCGGCCCCGCGCTATGCCGGGAAACGAGAAGCGCGCCTCTTTGGCGGCTATCCTTATATCGCAGGCCAGAGCCAGTTCAAGTGCCATGCCGATGGCATTCCCGTTGATGGCCGCTATAACGGGACAGTTAAGCGAGGCAACAGGCCCGGCCAATGAAAAAGCCGCGGGTGTTTTACGGCTGGAAGTGATATCGCGGCAAAAGGCAGGGCCGCTGCCGGTGATGACAGCGGCCCTGATGTCTGTGTCGAGATTTATCTCCTGGCAAATCCCGGCCAGTTCTGCGGCAAACCCGGCCGTGGGAGCCGTGGCCGGCAGCCTGATGACGGCCAACCCGGGGCTTTCACGGGTGAGCGTGACCGTGGCTTGCATGGCTATTTCTGGACCGGGGCGGCCTGCACAACCAACTTTTTGGCGATGAAATCGTCGATTTGCGCCTTTGTATAACCGATCTCCAGCAGTACCTCGGTGGTCTGCTCGCCCAGCATGGGCGCCGGCCTCTGTACTTTGCCCGGCGTCTCTGAGAACTCGGCGTTGATGCCCTGCAGCTGTACCTTGCCCCACTGGGGATGCTGCTGGAATTCGTAAATACCTGTGGCCTTGCAGTGCGCGTCAGTCAGCAGCAGGTCAACGATGCCCTGACCCTGCACGGCCGGCGTGCCCTGCAGCGCCAGCAACAGCGCCCAGGCATTGGAGGGCGTAGTGTAGAAGGTCTCTTCGAGTATGGCAGTCAACTCCTTATCGTGCTTCTTGCGTGCGCCGGCCGTGGCGAAGCGAGGGTCGGTAGTCAGCGCGGTCAGCCCCAGCACCCTGCAGAGTGCCTTCCAGTGCTCATCCTTGCAGCAGTAAATATACAGCCAGCCGCCGTCGATGCCCTGGTAGAGGCGGTTGAGTGCGCTGAGCCCCTTAATGTCGGGCTTGCCGAGGTATTTGCGCTTCATTCCCCTGTACTTGATGAAATTGCCGGACTGCAGTGTTACAGCGGAACGCAACAATGATGTCTCTACTAACTGGCCCTGGCCGGTGCGCAGCTTGTGGAAGAGAGCCAGCGAGGCGCCGAAAGCGCCCAGCATGGGCCCCATCTCGTCGTTGAGCGATATCTTGTGGAAGACAGGCGTCTTGCCGGGTCCGCCCTGTCCTGACATCTGGCCGCTCATGGCCTGGAAAAGCGGGTCGTAGCCGGGCCGCTCTGAATCGGGACCTTTCGAGCCGAAGGCCGGCATGGAGATGTAGAGTATATCCGGCTTCAGCTTCTTGATGGACTCGTAGTCCATACCCAGCTTCTGCATGATGCCGGGACGGGAGTTCTCTACCAGCATGTCGCATGTGGTGATGAGCTTGTGTGCGATGGGGCGGGCCTCCTCCTTGCGCAGGTCGATGACAACGCCGCGCTTGCCGCGGTTTACGCCCATGAAACCGCCGGCCAGCATGCGCCAGGAATCTCCATCGGCAGGCTCTATCTTGATAACGTTGGCGCCCAGGTCGGCCAGTTCCCGGCATACGCCGGCGCCGGCCAGCATGGTGGTGAAATCTGCTACCCTGATTTTCTCTAATGGCATCATGATGTTATTTCCTCCTCGGGGCAACTTTAATGGCCTGCTCTCGCTTGAGGCGCTTGATATCCTGCGCTGAATAGCCCAACTCTCTGAGCACCTCGCGCGTATGCTGGCCGGGCTGCGGCGAAGGCCCTTTGATCTTGCCCGGGCAACCGGTGACATCTACGGGGATGCCCATCTCCCTGACGTTGCCTTTTTTGGGCTCTTTGACGGTCTGCACCATGCCGTTGGCGATGACCTGCTGGTAATTCATGAAATCATCGACACTCTGCACGGGCGCCACGGGTATACCCTGTGAGCCTAATTGTTCCAGCCACTCGTCGCGGTTCTTGGTCTTGTAGATGGGCTTGAGCAGCGCCATGACCTGCGCGTTGCGCGGCGGGAAGATGAGGAAGGGTGCGCCCTCAAAGAGCGGGTCGGTCAGCCATTCATCGTGTCCCATTTCGAGGGCGAACTGTGTGAAGAATTTAAAATTGCCCAGGGCGGTGAACAGCCACTTGCCGTCCTTGCACTGGTAGGGACGGTAAAGGGGCATGGGGCCTGTGGGCCCCCAGGGCGCGCGGAACATGCCCTCGAAATCGACGTTGAACTGGCGGAATGTGCTGAGTATGCTGCGGAAGAGTGAGGCCTCGATCTTCTGTCCCCTGCCGGTGGTCTCGCGCACGCAGAGGCCGGTCACGATATCGAAGGCCGCGTCCACGGCGGTGTAAAGGCTGGCCAGCGGCAGCACGACGTATAGGGGATGCGTGGCCAGTCCCTGCTCTGTATAAACTGAGGCCGCCGTGCTGACGACCTGCTCGTAGCCCTGCCAGCCCGCGTACGGACCTTTGGCGCCGAAGGCGGAGATAGAGCAGTAAACGGCGCGGGGGTTGATCTCCTTGATTTTATCGTACCCGATGCCCAGCCTGTCGGCCACGCCCGGCTTGAAATTCTCGATGATGATATCGGCCTTTTGGGCCAGGCCGAGGGCTATTTTTAAGCCCGAGGGCTTCTTGAGGTCGAGCGTGATGCCTTTCTTGCTGCGGTTCCAGACCATGAAGGCGTCCTCGCCGCGTATGGGGTCGCCGCCCGGGCGCTCTACCTTGATGACGTCGGCGCCCTGCTCTGCCAGCAGCATGGCCGCGAATGGGCCGGCTATGTACTGGCCGAAGTCGAGCACTTTGATGCCGTCTAATACTCCTGCGCTCATGTGGTCCCTCCTTAATTTATTACATATGGTTTGAAAAGAGATACCCGCTCATATGGTGCCGGTGCCTGTAAATAATATCACATTCAGAGACAGGAATTCTGCATCAGCCGGATATAGAAATTGATCATTTCACGGTAGCTGTCTATGGAGATGCGCTCGTTGACGCCGTGGATGGAGGCCATCTCCCCGCCGGGTATGCGCTGAGGCACGAAACGGTAGCAGCAGGACGAGAGGCCGGTAAAATAGGTGCAGTCCGTCCGGCCTAATACCAGGGTGGGCGCCACCAGGGTGCCCGGCAACGCCTCCCGAATGCTCTTATTAATCATGCCGAAGCTCCAGCTACTTGTGGGCGAGGCAGGCGATGGCTCGAAGACGTTTTTCATAATGGGGGTGACCTTCACGCGGGGGTCTGCGATGACTGCTGTGACCCGGGCAATTACGCCGGTAGTAGTGTCCCCCGGCAATATGCGGAAGTTGATAACGGCAGTGGCCAGCATGGGCAGGATGTTATCCTGGGCGCTGCCCCGGAACATGGTGGGTGCGGTGGTGGTCCGGATGGAAGCGTCGGTGACCGGTTTGGCCGCCAGCTTGCCTTCCACGATTGAGCGGAACAGCCACAAGTTGGCGAAGATCATCTTGTTGGGGAAGGGCATCTCCGGCCCCAGGTATTCAAAGAGCGCCGCGGCCGGACCGGTCAGGCGCGCCGGGAATGGTTGTTTTTGTAATTTGGCTACGGCCGTGGCGACTATGCCGACAGCCGTTTTGCGCGGAGGCTGCGCCGCATGACCACCCGGGTCTTCGGCCGATAGCTCCAGGGAGATGTAACCCTTCTCAGCGGTACCTACCAGGGCCACCCACGAATCAATGCCGGGCACCAGTCCCTGTACGGCGGCGCCGCCCTCGTCTATCACGTATTCAAACTGCAGCCCCTGCGATTTGAGGAATTCGGCGGTTTTGGCCGCACCCTCCCGGCCGCCGACCTCTTCATCGAATCCGAAGGCCATGTAAATAGAACGTGCCGGCTTGAAGCCATCCCCGAGCAGGTATTCCACGGCCTCCAGCATACCCAGCAGGCTGCCCTTATCGTCCAGTGTGCCGCGGCCCCAGATATGGCCGTCGGCGATGTCGCCGGAGAATGGTCGGTGCGTCCAGCCTTCTTCGGAGACCGGCACCACGTCCTGGTGCGCCAGCAAGAGGATGGGCCTTTTAGCAGGGTCACTACCCTTCCAGGTGTAAAGCAGGCCGTGCTTATTGATGACCTGCTTATCCAGCGAAGAATGGAGCAGGGGGAAGGCATGTGACAGGTATTCACGGAAACGGGCAAGCTGCTCAAAGTCCACCTGCGACTCTTCGAGGCTGGAGATGGTCGGGCATTGTACCGCGCCCGAGAGGCGCGCCGCCGCCGCGTCTATATCGACGGGATAGGCGGCCTGACTATCAACAATTAATTGTTTCGATTTGAAAGTGGCGGTTTTTACAGCTACAACAGCTAACAGGATGAGCAGGAGCGCTGCCAGTGACGAGATTACGATGCAGATGAGCATGTTTCCGCCTCCTCTTGATTGATACCGCGCAAATTGTAGCACAATATGCATAATTGCAACCACGCCGTTGATGTAGTATAGTGCGGTGAACCTGTGGATAGGCCATTAATGTTAGGAGGTGTATGCCATGGCAAATGAAAAAGGTCCCGGCGAAGCAAAGGAGTACAAGACAGGCGGGTGGCGGGCGCATTATGTCCTGATAATCTGCACGCTACTCTATACCATTAACTACATGGACAGGCAGGTGTTCTCCGTCACCCTGCAGCCGATGAAGATGGAACTGGGACTGACCGATGCCCAGTGCGGGCTGGCTTTCACAGTGTTCATGTTGGGCATGGCGCTCTTCTCGTTCCCGGTCGCGCACATGGTGGACCGCTGGAGCCGCAGGAAATCCCTGGGCCTGATGGCCATGCTGTGGAGCGTCTTCACCTTCCTGACGGGTTTGGCTAATAATTTCATCACCGTGCTCATCCCGCGCGCGTTTGTGGGATTGGGCGAAGCGGGCTTTGTTCCGGGTGGCATAGCTATGGTTGGCGCATCATACGATAAAGAGAAGCGCGGACGCGTGGTGGGTATCTTCCACATAGCTATCCCGCTGGGCGCACTGTTAGGCGTCATGCTGGGCGGTTTCCTCTCGGCCAAGTACGGCTGGCGCACCCCCTTTTTCCTCTTTGCCATTCCCGGTATCATACTGGGCGTACTGGCCTTTTTCATGAAGGACTACAAGACGGTGGAAGATACGGGGGCCTCGGCCGGTATCAAGGGTTTCTTCGTCGCTATGGGCAATGTGCTTAAGGCGCCGACCATGAAGTGGTTTTACCCGGCGTTGGGCCTGTCGGTGTTCATGTCCACCGCGGTGCTCTTCTGGATGCCCAGCCTGATGATGCGGGTCATGAATATATCGGAGGCCAGCGCGGGCACATATGTGGGTTTGATCGGGCTGACCGCCGTATTGGGTGCGCCGTTAGGCGGATTTTTATCAGATTTCTGGCATAAAAAGAGCCCGCGCGGCAGGATGTACGTGCCGGCAGTAGCTTACCTGGCAGCCAGCGTGTTGATCGTTTTAGCAATACCTGCAAAGTTCAGCCCGCTGGGATTTGCGCTCCTCGCATTATGGGGCATCGCCGTCGCGATGGCCATCCCGGCCTTCGCTACAGTATCGCAGGAACTGGTGCCGGTAGCGCACAAGGGCCTCGCCATGGGGTTGGTCATCTTCGCCCAGTACCTGTTCGGCGGCGCCTGGGGCACCTGGGTGGTAGGCGGGATCTCCGACCTGCTGGGTGGTGGCGCCGACGGCCTGGGTGTAGCGGTGATGCTGTCAGCAGTAATGAGTTTGGTGGGAGGGATATTCTTCCTGATCGCCGCCCGGACTTATCCTGCCGACTCCGCGAAGGTAAGTCAGGAGACGGTCCTGGCTGAATCGTAACCAATAGCGGACGGGGGGCAATGACGCCGGAAAACCGGGCTGTCTCCGCTGATTGCATCATCACGGCCGTAATTAATACGCCGCTGGGCGATATGCTGGCGGGCGCCACAGACGACGCTGTTTGCCTGCTGGAATTTGATGATCGAGGCAGAGCAGAAAGGCAGTTAAAAACCCCGGGCGGACTTTTTCACAAGCCCTTGCTGCCGGGCAAGCATGCGCTCCTAGCCCGCCTGCAGCAGCAGTTGGACACGTACTTTAAGGGAGAGCGAACCGGCTTCGATATTCCCCTGGCGTATACCGGCACTGATTTCCAGTGCAAAGTGTGGCAGGCCCTGCGGGATATCCCCTATGGCCGGACCGTGAGCTACGGGGAAGTGGCGCGGACGGTCGGGAATCCGGGCGCGGCCAGGGCGGTGGGCGTGGCCAACGGCGCCAACCGCATCGCCATCATCATCCCCTGTCACCGTGTTATCGCCGCGGGGGGGAAGCCGGGTGGCTACGGCGGAGGATTGTGGCGCAAGCTCCGCCTGCTGGAGCTGGAGCGTCGCCGGCCATGAGCGGTAATGAGGCTGAATAAATAACAATTTCCTTGCGCTGCATACCCGTTACGGGTTAAGATATGCAGCAAAATTGAACAGGAGGTACAGGCATGGGTTTACTCGATGGCAAAGTTGTTGTAATAACCGGCTCAGGGCGTGGACTTGGCAGGGCAGAAGCGCTGCTCTTCGCCTCGGAGGGAGCAAAAATTGTGGTCAATGACCTCGGCGGTGGAGCGGACGGCGCGGGTTCGGCATCGGTGCCAGCCGACGAGGTAGTGGCCGAGATTAAGAAGCTGGGCGGCCAGGCGGTTGCCAACTACGACTCGGTATCCACCTGGAAAGGCGCCGAGAATATCATCAAGACCGCCGTGGATTCGTTCGGGAAAATAGACGTCCTGGTAAATAACGCCGGCATACTGCGCGACCGTATGGTCTTCAATATGACGGAGGACGAGTGGGACATCATCCAGAAGGTGCACGTCTACGGGCACTTCTTCTGCACGCGCCACGCCTGCGCTTTCTTCCGCCAGCAGAGGAGCGGCCGCATCATCAACACCTCTTCGCAGGCGGGACTGGGCAACCTGGGGCAGGCCAATTACAGCGCGGCCAAGGAAGCCATAGTCGGCTTTACGCGCACAGTCGCGCTGGATATGGGCAAGTACGGCGTGACCGTTAACTGCATCAGGCCTATCGCGGCAACGCGCCTGACCGTGACGCCTGAGCTGCAGGCGGCCATGGAGAAGAAGGCCAAGGAAGGCGGAGGGGGACTGGGCCTCGATATAGGGGCGGAACTGAAAAAGATGGCCCCTGAGCATATCGCACCGCTGGTGGTTTACCTGGCCACGGATGGCGCCGCCGGAATTAACGGCAAGACATTCTTCGTGGGTGGCGGCGAGGTGGGGCTTTACTCTGAGCCAACCATCGTCTCAAGCATCTTCAAGGACGGTGTGTGGACCGTCAGGGAACTGGCCGACCTGATGCCCAAGAGCGTGGCCAAGGGCATGTGGCCGCCGGCGCCGCCACCGGCGAAATAGATAATATGTAGGGGCGGGTTTTTAAACCCGCCCGCTACGACGCAAGCGGGCGCACCTGAAGGTACGCCCCTACGTTTGTTATTTAAGGGCGGGTTTGTCAAACCCGCCCTTTTGCAGTCACAATTATTAATATGTCAAAACAGCGTCTCGATAGTCTGCTGGTGGCCCGCGGACTGGCTGACAATAAGAGCAGGGCGCTGGCCGCTATCATGGCCGGCGAAGTCACTGTGAACGGCAGTGTAATGACCAAGGCCGGAAGCCCGGTGCGGGAGGATGCGGACGTGCGCCTGAAGGAGAAGATGCCCTACGTAAGCCGCGGCGGGCTGAAGTTGGTCCACGCGCTGCGGGAATTCGCCATCGACGTCCGGGGGTTGGCCTGCATAGACGTGGGGGCTTCCACGGGAGGCTTCACAGACTGCCTGCTGCAGCACGGCGCTGAGAAGGTTTATGCCCTCGATGTCGGCTATGGTCAGCTCGATTATAAGCTGAGACAGGACAGCCGGGTGGTTGTCATGGAGAAGGTCAACGCGCATTACCCCTTCAACCTGCCGGGTAAAGTCAAAATGGCGGTGATGGACGTTTCGTTTATCTCGGTCAGCATGGTAATCCCCAACGTGCTGCCGCACCTGGTGCCAGAGGGTGAGCTGTTGGTCCTCTTCAAGCCGCAGTTTGAGGCAGAGAGGGAGGATGTGGGCAGGGGCGGCGTGATCAGGGACCCCGCGGTTCACGCCGGGACTATCAGCCGTTTCATTACCTGGATGAACAGCAAAAGGCTGAGCCTGCTCAACCTGGCAGCCTCACCCATCCTGGGGGCGGAGGGCAACAGGGAATTCCTTATACACTTGAGGCCGTGGAAGCCATGAGGTTCAGCAGCATAGAGTTGCGTGACCTGGCCATCTGCTGGCTGGCGCTGGGCTTCTGTTTCTCTCTGCAATACCTGATACCCAGCCGCGATATACCGTATCCGCAGTCGCTGATGCAGTTCGCGGTTTATTTCGGCGTGGCGCTGATTGGTATCGGCGCCGGCTTCCTTTTCCACGAACTGGCGCATAAGGGCGTGGCGCAGCATTTTGGCTACCATGCCGAGTTCCGCATGTGGAGGACGGGGCTGGTGATTGCCATGGCTGCCGCGCTGCTCAGCTTCGGAAAGTTTTTTTTCTTCGCGCCGGGGGCAGTGTATACATCCACATATAAAACGCCCGATCCCGATGAGGAGGGGCTTATCTCGGCTGCCGGTCCCGCAGCCAACATCGCCTTGGCGGGACTCTTCTACCTGCTGGTTGTGGGCAAAGGTCATGATGGTCTCTGGTCAGCGGTAGGCAGCTTCGGGTTCCAGGTCAACCTCTGGCTGGCTGCTTTCAACCTGATACCCTTCCCGCCGCTGGACGGCGTCAAGATACTGCGCTGGAACAAGGCTGCATATACGGCGCTGGCTGTGCTATCATGGGGCCTGCTGGCGCTATTAATGCTGGGAGTTATCAAATGATGAGACATTCGGCGGTCATACTGTGCGCTGACGAGATGATGCTGTCAGGGGAGGTTTTCCTGCCCGGTGAATGCAACAGGATTTACCCGGCCGTCTGCATCTGCCATGGCATACCGGCGGTGCCGTACAACCCGGGGGAGCAGGGCGGCTATCCCGATCTCGCTGCCCGGTTCTGTGCGGCCGGTTTCATATCGCTGGTCTTCAATTTCCGCGGCTGCGGCTCCAGCCAGGGCAATATCGACATGGTCGGCTGGACGCACGACCTGGCAGCGGCCATCGACTTCCTGGCCATGCTGCCCGAGGTGGATAAGAACAGGATTTGCCTGCTTGGTTCATCGGGAGGGGCGGCTATCTGCGTTTATGCAGCCGCTATAGACAAGCGCGTACACGCTGTAGCCACCCTTGCCTGCCCGGCGGAGTTCGACTTTATGGCCGGCGGCCAGACGGTTAATTCCATGATTAGCAGGTTCAGGGAGATCGGGATAATCAGGGACGCGGATTTTCCCCCCTCGGTGGATAAATGGCTGGACGGGTTCAAAAAAGCCGCTCCGATAGAATATATTGGCAAGATATCGCCGAAGCCGTTGTTTCTGGTGCATGGTGACCAGGACGAGGTGGTACCGGTCGCGCACGCGGGCAGGCTGTTTGAAAAGGCAGGGCAGCCGAAAGAAATGGTCATCCTGCCCGGCGCAGGGCACAGGCTGCGGCAGGACGAGCGGGCCATCGAGGCGGCCACAAAGTGGCTGATAAATACAGTGGCCTGATGAGTTGGCCAACACCTATCAATTTACACTCTGTTATGGTAAATTATTGACACAGTAGCAATGTATTGATATTTGATTGCAGGAGGAAGGGAAATGAAGCTTATCTATGCGGCACTGGCACTGGTCATCATTTTAAGTACGGCATGCATCACGGTTGTACAGCCCGGGGCCACTGCGCCCGGCGGTACCACCCCGGGCGCCCAGAGGCCGGCGGCCTTTATCGACCGGATATCGCCCAGCAGCCTTAACTGGGGGGAGTCGGTCAACTTTATCGGGCATGGCACTGCTGCCAGCGGCAGCATCACAGGCTACCTCTGGCGCTCCACTATCGACGGTGACCTGGGCAGCAGGGCAAATTTTGATACGACCCAACTGTCACCGGGCAATCATATCGTCCTTTTCTCGGTGCAGGACAGCTCGGGCAACTGGTCCCTTGAGACGCAGGGAACGGTAAACGTATTAACCGAGGCCGAACCTCCCCCCGCTGACCCCGGCACACCTCCACCCGCCGACCCGGGCAGCGGCGCACCCGTGGTGACGCCCCCTGTTATCAACTCGTTCAATGCCGCGCCGGCGGGGATTGCTGCAGGCGCTACCTCGACACTCAGCTGGGACGTCAGCAACGCGGTGGCCGTGACCATCAACCAGGGCGTGGGCAGCGTGGGGCTGACCGGCAACAGGGTGGTGTCCCCGGCTGTCACTACGACCTATACGCTGACCGCCGCCAATACGGCCCATTTCGGCCAGGCCACGACCACGGTTACGGTAGCCGCCGCGCCGGCAGCCAAGCCGGACCTGATCATCGAAGATATCTGGAAAGTAGGCGACAAGATATATTACCGTATAAAGAACCAGGGGACGGCCGCGGCCGTCGCTACGGTCACAAAATTGACCATTGACGGGGCAGCGAAGGCTACCGATGCGACGCCGGCGCTGGCCGCCGGCGCAGCCAGCACGCAGTCATTCAGCGCCTATGCCTACCTATGCACAGGGGTATCGGACAGCTTGGCGGTCACTGCCGATTCAACTAATGTCGCCATGGAATCCAACGGCGCCAACAATACCATGACCAAGACGTTCAGCTGCCTGGTACTGGGACCTGTGGTACCTCTGGGTCCTTTAGTGGCATTGAAGCCCGACCTGACTGTAACACAAATTACCTACCTGTCACCGCCGCTTAACCGGGTTTCGTATACGGTAAAGAATACCGGGACCTTGAACGCGGGGGCATTTGATGTGAAGCTATATGTCGGAGGTGTGTATAAGGACACCAGCCATGTCGCCGCGTTGAATGCCGGGAGTCAGGCCACAAATACGTTCCCGATATATCACCACCCTATATGTATGATGGGTTCCCATTCCACTATGAAGGTAGTAGCCGATACCGGTGCGGCGCTTGCCGAATCGGACGAAACAAATAACTCGCGTACCGAGATATGGGGATGCCCGCCTTAGGCGTTGTTCTGAGGCAGGTTTGAATGGGTAACTGACTGGAAATCAGGGCAGGCAGACGCGGTTGCGGCCTTCCCGCTTGGCCCTGTACATGGCGGCATCGGCGGCGGCTATCAATTCATCGGCTGTTTTGCCCTGGTTGGGGAAAGCGGAGACGCCCATGGAAATGGTAACCCCGTCTATGGTTGCGCCGTGGAGTTCGAAGGAGATTTTCTCGACTGACTCGTGGATCTGAACCGCCCTGCGGTAGGCGTCCTGCAGGCTGGCCGAAGGGAGGATTATCAGGAATTCCTCACCACCATAGCGGCAGGCGATATCCTCCACGCGGATGGTGCCGCGTATCAGGTTAGCCACGGCTTTGAGCAACAGGTCGCCGGCCTCGTGGCCGTAGGTATCGTTGAATTTTTTAAAGTAATCCAGGTCTCCCATGATGAAGCCCACGCCCTTCCCGCTGCGTATCGAGCCGCTCAATTCGCGTGCCAGCATCTCATCCATGTAGCGGCGGTTGTAAAGGCCGGTCAGCGGGTCACGCGTGGCCTGCTCACGCAATATCTCCCGCAGTTTTATGTTAGACAGGGCCAGCACCAGTTCCTGCGCAGCCGACCCCAGCAGCGGGCGCCGCAAATCCAGCCACTCACTGCCCGTCAATTTAACAGCCTTGCCATCCTCCCCGCTCTGCAAACTCAGCAGCCAGGAATTATCGCCGGGGGCTATGAGCGGTATGCTCATATAGTATCCCTGGTACTCTCCCAGGTGTTTGCATATCTCCTGCCGGCCGCTGCCGTCATATTCATACGGCTTGCCCAGCTTAAGGGTCAGACAATCCGAAGCAGAAAAATCCATCAGGCCCTGCGGTGTGCCGAATATAGCCTTCGCTTTAACGGACCCGTCCTGGTTATTCACCACCGCTAATGCGCCGCTGTCGCCTGAGAACATCTCGCCAAGGTACCGCGCGGCGCCGGCGTAAGCTGTTTCCATATCACGGCTGGCCTGTATCCGCTGGGCCATCTCACCGAGCAGGGTTATCTCACGGTTGCGTTGCTCCGTTTCCGACAGCATATTCATCAGTCTCTCCTGGGTCAGGAGCAGGTCCTTTTCGTATTGCATGAGCTGTGTAATATCTTTAATCGTTCCCTGGTAAGCGGTAATGTTGCCGGCCTTGTCGCGGACGGCTACACCCGAGACCAGGGCGGAGATAAGAGAGCCGTCCCTTTTGCGGAAGGTAGCCGGGAAGGAATCCGCGTATCCCTGGGATGCCACCAGCGCCGAGTACTCCCGTCTTGTTTCGGGGTCGGTATATATCTCGGTTACCGGCACTGCCTTCAACTCCTCAACGCCGGCGTAGCCGAAAAGCGTGGCGGCGGCATCGTTGGCCTCCAGCCACCGCCCATCCAACGAGGTGACGTAAATGGCGTCCCGCGAGGTCTGAAACAGCCTCAGGAACTTCTCCTCCTGTAGTGACAGGTCCTGCTGCGCCCTCCTCCTTATGGAGACGTCGTGAATTAAAATCGTCCTGCCCAGTTTCAAGCCACGCCGGTCCTTTAAATCCGACAGCAGCGCTTCATAGTGTTGATTTTGGCCGGCACGTTCGAAATTTAATTCAGTGCGCCCGTTGATCCCTGATGAAATCCAGCCGATCATTTCCGGCCAGCCCTGCCAGGCCGTGTTGATATCCATACCAACAGGTGACATTTTCCATCCGAAAATCCTTGTCGCCGCGGCATTGCTTTCCACGATGCGGTTTTGGTTGTCAAGTATTACCATGCCCTCAGCTATGTTTTCGATTACCAGGTCATGCGCTACCGGCACAACATCAAACAGGCGCTGGCGGAAAATTCCCCAGGCCATGGCTATACCTGTGAAGGTGAAGGCAAAGGGCGTCAGGTCCAGGTGGCTAAAAGGTTTGATATCGAAAACGAAATAAAGTACATTAACTATCCATGGCACCATGATGCCGGTCAGCATGGCCGCGACCTGGCGCCTGTACAACCTTGCCGGGTCACGGAGCTTAAGCAAAAGCAGGATGGTGCCAAGTAATAAGCAAATGTAATAATAAGCCATAAACACTATGTACCAGGGGCCGATGCCTATGGCCAGCAGCGGGACCGGGCCGCTGTAATCCACGCCGACCCGGCTGTAATAGAGGTTGTGAAATTGGTTGGTGACATTGAGCAGCAGGGTAATGACAGGGATGATGAAAAGAAAGGCTGTGGCACGCGGGGTCACCCGCTCTCCCCGGCCGGTGTGGATCAATGTCAATATCAGCCACAATGGCGGGATGCTCACGATGCCGATGTATTCCAGTCCAACAAAGAAGAGCATCGGTTCCAGGCGCAGGCAGCAAAGCTCTAAGCCGTAGGCCATTGACCATATAAACGCGGCCAGCATCAGGAATGAGAATACGCGGGAACCCGTGACCTGGCGGCCCATGAAGCTGTAGAGCGCCAGCGCGCCGCAGACCACCGCCGGCAACAGCAACGTGAGCGCAATCAGGTTGGGATGGATCCACTCTTCTATAGCCATTTCCGTTTCACAAAGGCGTCAGGCGCTTCCTCTCGTCTCAATTCTATACACTGAGTTTAGTATATACGGCCGTGGAATTGCAATTTAGTGGCATGTGCGCCTGCCGGTAGCCCGGCTTTCCGCGAGGGAGGGGGAGCAGTTGATTGACCATCACGTATTAAAAGCTTTATAATCCCGTGTAATCCGATGCATGATTTGCACGAAAGCTGCGGCATTTTCGGTATCTATGCCCCCGGAGTAGATGTTGCCCGTATAACTTTCTTTGCCCTTTACGCGCTTCAGCACCGCGGGCAGGAAAGCGCGGGCATAGCTGCGGCCGAGAGCGGTAAGATCTATATACACACAGATATGGGACTGGTCTCCCACGTCTTTACCGAGGATGAACTGGTGCGTCTCAAGGGCACCATGGCCATCGGCCATAACAGGTATTCCACCACGGGTTCCAGCGTGGCCTGCAATGCCCAACCGGTGCTGGTAGGTACAACCGATGTCAGCCTGGCGCTCGGGCACAACGGCAACATCACCAACTCGGCTTCCCTGCGGGCAGGCCTGGAAGAAAACGGTTTTGTATTCAACTCCTCGACCGATTCGGAGGTTATAGCCGACCTGATGCTTTCTTCACCTGAGAAGGAGATCGAGGCCAGGATAAAATATGCCATGCGGCGGCTGCAGGGCGCATACTCCCTGGTGCTGCTGGCCAATGACAGGCTTTACGGCGTGCGCGACCCTATGGGCGTCAGGCCGCTTTCGCTTGGCAGCATCGACGGCGGCTGGGTATTGGCGTCTGAGACCTGTGCCCTGGACCATATCGGCGCCCAGTTCGTGCGGGAGATAGAACCCGGAGAGATAGTGACTATCGATGGCAACGGTGTGAGGAGCACGCGCATCGAGAGCGAAAGAAAGGCCCTTTGCATATTCGAGTACATTTATTTCGCACGCCCCGACAGTGTGCTTAACGGAAAGCTCATCTACTCGACACGTGAAAATATGGGCGCCATTTTGTCGGTAGAACACCCGGTGGATGCCGATATAGTATTAGGCATACCGGATTCCGCCACTGCGGCCGGCATAGGCTATGCCCGTGCCTCGGGTATCCCCTACCACGAGGGATTGATAAAGAACCGCTACGTGGGGCGCACCTTCATCGAGCCTGACCAAAGGCTGCGCGAACTGGGCGTACGGCTGAAATTCAACCCGCTCACGCAGGAGATATCCGGCAAGCGCCTGGTGGTGGTTGACGATAGCATCGTGCGCGGCACAACCACACCGCGTGTTATCAACATGTTACGCAAGGCCGGCGCCCGGGAGGTGCATATGAGAATCTGCGCCCCGCCCATACGTTACCCGTGCTTTTTCGGCGTTGACATGGCCACGCGCTGGGAGCTGATAGCAGCCCAGAAGACCGTCCCCGAGATCAGGGACGCCATCGGCGCCGACACACTGGGCTATATCAGCATGGAAGGCCTGATCGACGCTGTCGGATTGCCACGCGAGAACTTCTGCGCGGCCTGTTTCACCGGGGAATATCCCATGCCTGTTCAGCTTGAGATGGATAAGCTGCAGCTGGAAACATTGCCTCTTAATACGGCAAGGAGTTTAAGTGAAATCGAAACATAAGGGAGCCTACGCCCTGGCGGGCGTGGACATATCTGCTGCTGATAAGACCAAGGACCTTATCAAGGACCTGGTACGCCCGACTTTTGGCCCCGAGGTACTGACGGATATCGGCCATTTTGGCGCTTTCTTCAAGTTAAAACAATACACTGACCCCGTGCTGGTTTCCAGCGCCGACGGCGTGGGCACCAAGCTTAAAATTGCTGTCCTGATGGAGAAGCATGACACGGTAGGTATGGACCTGGTCAACCACTGTACCAACGACATATTGTGCTGCGGCGCCAGTCCGCTCTTCATGCTGGATTACGTTGGACTGGGCAAGCTGCAGCCTCAAAAAGTGGCCGCTATCGTATCTGGCCTGGCCGAGGCCTGTAGGGAAGTGGGCTGTGCCCTCATAGGCGGTGAGACTGCAGAGATGCCCGGCATATATAAATCTACCGACTACGACCTGGTGGGTTTCATCGTGGGTGTGGTGGAAAAGGACAGGGTCATCAGCGGTGAAAACATAGTGGAAGGCGATATTGTGGTGGGCCTGCCCTCCAGCGGCCTGCATACTAACGGCTATTCCCTGGTGCGTAAGGTTTTCGGCATCGACCGCGATGCCATCTCCCTGAAGATGATCTACCCGGAATTGGGCAGGACCCTGGGCGAAGCATTGCTGCAACCGCACCGCTGCTATCATAACGACCTTAAACCGTTCCTCGGTGAGATACATGGCCTGGCACATATAACGGGCGGTGGGTTGGTGGGCAATATACCGCGCGTCCTGCCTGAAAGCTGCTCGGTGCGG